>NZ_JAJNOE010000007.1:0-217717 GCF_027854445.1 Aeromonas sp. PI_26 | reverse complement strand
ACCTACTCTGAATGTTGATAATGGCGCAGTCGTTTCTGAAGAGGGGCTTTCCGGTGGTATTAAGGATACTGCGGGCAACAGCGACAGCACTGATAGTGTGATAGCTAGCGGTAAGATCACTGTGGGGGATGTAGATAGTCAGGACACACTAAACGTTACTCTCAGTGCTCCTTCCACAGCTTTGACATCCGGTGGCGTAGTGGTTCAATGGAGCTGGAATGCAACTACCAAGGTGTTGACTGGTTATACCGGCACTCAAGGCGGAGCGGACTACAAGGCGGTCATTGATGTCAAGTTGACCGCTCCTACCGGTAGCACCAAGGGTGACTGGAGCTATGAGGTGACCCTTAAGGCGCCGCTTGATCATCCGGATAAGGAAAGTGAAGACGCGCTTAGCTTCAAGGTGGGGGTGTCCGTATCGGATGGCAAAACAACCGTTACCGATAGTCTGCCTATCACTGTGGAGGACGATGCCCCCATCGCTGGCGATGCTGCCGCGGTTTCGCTGGTGAAAACCAGTATTCCTGATGTATTGACCGGCAAGTTCAGCATGACTGGTTATAGCGGTGATCGCACCAGCATTGATGGTGGCAAGTTCACCATTACGGCTAAAGGGTTCCTCTCTTCAACGTCTACTGTCTTGACCGGTGCTCTGGTTAATGGCTCGGGTGAAGGCATTGGTGTCAAGAGCTCGACAGCCCCTTACCACAATATTGAGAACGAGGTCGATTTCCGCAAACTGGCCGACGGCTCAGGGGTATCTGAAGAGCTGGTGATCAAGCTGGATGCCGGCACTGTGGCTTACGGTGCCAAGATCGAGTTCAGCAAGATGTTCGGTGGTGAGCTGGAGAGCGGCGTGGTCGAGTTCTACCGTGACGGAGTACTGATCTCAACACTTCCCTTTAGGTCGGATGCGGCGGGGGGAGAGTACAACCAGAACTTCCAAGTGCAGCAGGGTGGTTTTGACACCATGGTGATCAAAGCAACCGATAACGGCAATTCGTTCAACGTCAAGGACAACAGCGACTTTACCGTCAAGTCTATCGAGTTCCTTGGCTCCTCTACTCCGCAGGCAATTGCCTATGGCTCGGGGACCGCGGCACCGCAATGGGGGGCTGATGGCAAGGGACATATAGGGCTTTTGGGATCCAATGAAGTGGGTTTGATGACAGCTACTGGTAAAGAGATTTCCATTTCCAGCAAACCGGGCTTACCCAATACCCTGTATGGCGAAGCCAGCGATGGCACCCTGGTGTTCCGTCTGGAATTTACCCCTGCTACCGGCAAGTGGGAATTCTTCCAGTATGCAGAGATGCAGCGTCCGGTTGGTGATGGCGACATCGACTTCACCTTCAAGGCCTATGATCGGGACGGTGACGGCTCGCAAGGCAGCTTTGCTGTCAACCCGCTGGCGCGCCCTGATGTAACCGGCGTATCGAGTGCCACTGTGGTTGAAGGGGCTACCTTGCAGCATGTTGTGACCTTGAGTGGTGCGACTAATGTAGCGACTGAGTACAGCCTCTCAATCGCGGGCAGTGGTACTCATGCTGCCTCTAACTCTGACTGGGGAACTCTGCAGTTCAGTCACGGTGTTACCTATAACAGCAGCACAGGCAAAATCTCAGTACCAGCCGGTGTGACGAGCTTTACCGTGTCAGTGCCGACAGTGAATGACAAGCTGGTAGAACAGACTGAAACCTTGACTCTGACAGTAGGTGGTGCGACCGGAGCCGGAACCATTACTGACAACGATCTCTCTGTGCGACTGGGCAATGGTCTGGTTGATGAGGATGGTTTGTCTGGCGGAAATGCACACTTGCCTGAGCCTGTGGGTATGCCTGCTAGCGGCCCGCTTTCTGTGACTCAGTCGCTGCAGGTGACTGATGGCAGTGGTGGCAATGTCTCTGGCGTACAACTCAAACTTGTTGGCACCACGGGTCTGAGCGGGGTGACGGGTATTGATGGTCAGCCGGTCAATGTTGTTCAAGATGGCGCCGGGCTCAAAGGGTACTTTGGTAACAACCCTGCCAATGTGGCCTTTACCGTGACGGTGGATAACAGTGCCAATCCACCGAGCTACACCTTTACTCTGCTCAAGCCGCTTAGCCACACAGTAGATGGCCAGAGCACAGTGTTGACCAGCCAGGACGAATTGCGCTTTACCGTCAACTATGAGGTAAGCAAATCTGGGTCTGAGACTGCCACTGGTTCGTTTGACTTGGCTGTGCGTGACGATGTGCCGGTTGCCGGCCCGATTTTCCATGCTGTGGAGTCAGAAACCAAGATTGGCGCCAATGTGCAGCTGATTTTGGATATTTCCGGCTCGATGGGGCGAGATGCTGGCAATGGGAAGACTCGCCTGGATGTCATGAAGGAGTCTGCTAACCAGTTGCTGGATCAATATCTGGCGCAAGGGCAAACCCGGGTGCAGTTGGTGTTGTTCAGCTCTGACGCAAGTATTGTGAATCAGGGAACAAGTGGTAGCCCCATCTACTGGATGACTGTTGAACAAGCCAAAACACGGATCAACGGTTTGACTGCAAATGGTGGCACGGATTACGACGACGCCATTAAATGGGCTGAGAGTTTTTGGAGTGGCAATAGTAATGCAAGACCGTTAACCGGTGCTTCCAACGTAAGCTATTTCCTCTCTGATGGCGTACCGGAAGGTAGCGATGGCAGCAATCCCAACACCATTGAAGCGAGTGAGTTGGCAGCCTGGACGAAACATCTGCAGAACAATAAGGTGACTGCGCTTGCATACGGCATGGGGAACAGTGTGCCAGCTGGCGAGCTGGACAAAGTTGCATTTGATGGTTACTTGAATGTGGATGGTAATGCGGTAATTGTCCCGGACGTGACCAAGTTGCCACCCATTCTGTTGCAATCTGTGGTGCAGCCGATAGGCGGTAATTTGTTGAGCGGTGTTGAGGGATATGGAGTTGGTGCTGATGGTGGTTTTGTTGGCCAACTTACGATCCGCGGCGTGACGTATAACTTTGACGGCAGCACAGTTACTACTGCAGGCAGTTCGAGCGCGCTCAGCCATAGCTTTGATGCAGCAACCAAAACGCTGACTATCTACATCGATAACAAGCATTCGCTGATTGTCGATCTTGATAACGGCAGTTATCAGTTCTTTGGTGCCGCAGTGTCGCCCTCGGTCAAGCTTGATTTCGGTTACACCTTGAAAGATCTCGATGGTGACACTAGTGCAAGCACGCTGACCTTTGTTGTGGGTTATGACATCAAGTCAACGGGCGATATGATCGACTCTGTACAAATGTATGACCCCACAGCCAGTAATCAGAAAGTACAATGGTCGACATCCGGAACTGGCACCCCGATCAATAAGACGCTGCAGCACGTTGAAAACGGCATAGTTGTCGATGTGGGTGTCGGTGGCGACAAGGTCTACCTGGGTAAGGGTAACGATATTATCTATCTGGGAGACAGCCATGTATCCGGTTTCGATAGCAACGCTCAGCAGAAACAGGATGCAGCAGAGCTGGCTGTGGATAACTTCAGCCGTGGGGCCGACTCGCTTCTACTGCAAGACCCCAACAATGAAAACAGCGATCTGAAGATCACTGCAAACAGCAATGCCTATCTGGATATTGCTCATGGTGGTGGTGGTGATGACCGAATCTATGGTCAAAATGGCTCTGATGTCATTTTTGGTGGTTCGGGTAACGACCATCTCTACGGTGGTGACGGTAAAGATGCGCTGCGTGGAGGGAGTGGAAGCGATGTGCTGGATGGTGGAGCTGGTAATGACTATCTGATCGGTGGTTTGGGTAATGACATCCTGATTGGTGGGGAAGGGGCTGATACCTTTGTCTGGAACAAGGGAGATACAGTGTCCGGCTCCCTGACCAAGGATTACATCATGGACTTCAACAAGGGGTCAGGCTCCATCAACCGTTTGGAAGGTGACAAGCTGGATCTGAGCGATCTGCTGGATCACGATGGTTCTCACAGTACGACTGATCTGAAGAGCCTACTCTCGGTGTTCCAGGACAATGAAGGGGTGCACCTGCAGGTCAAGGAGAGCAGTACTGCGCCGGTGACTCAGGAGATTGTGCTGATGAACCATACCTTCGACAGTCTGACGGGCGGTTCTGGCACCACGGCCAACCAGGTGATCGATTACATGTTGACCAACAACATGCTCGATATCGACAAGTAAGCCCAACTCGGGGCAATAAAAAAGCGGCAGAGCAATCTGCCGCTTTTTTTATCTTTGCAGGGAAGCGAAATCAGTTGCCGAGGGTGGCGAACAGGCTCTGCTCCAGGGTGCCGCGGGAGACACAGACTGGCTTGATGGACGGGGCCGGTACGCGCTCGCCTGAGGATTCAACGAAGAACAGCTCGGTGTTGCCCTTGATGTTGACCGTGGCCACGCTGCTGTTGCCGCTCTGGGTGATGATCAGGTTGATCTGCAGGTTCGGGTTGCCCAGTGCAACTTTGGAACCCATAGTTCCGCAGTCCAGCCACTCCAGCCCGTCGGCTGACTGGTTGACGTTGGCAGTCATCAGGCCGGAGCCACGCTGGCTGTTTTCGATGGTTAGGCCGTGATCGGTGAACCACTTCTCGGCGCGAGCCCACACCAGATCCACCGGGATCGCCATCTCCTGTGTATTGTTGGTTGCCTTGGCAATTGGCGGGTTGTAGCGATACTCCTCACCGCCGTTATTGTCACCAGCACAACCAACCAGCAGCAGCGCCAATGCGCTCCCCATAATCTTTTTCATCTTGTTTCTCTCGTCCATATCACCAGGCCATTGGCCAACCGGCGCCTATTATCGCCGGAGCGACAATCTCTGTCAGCAACCATCCAGCGTTCGATGTTATGGGGAGGTGATCGGGGTGCTTTACAAAATTGGTTTGCTATCATAGATTTGCTCGAAATTCCTCCATAAGCACTCCTGTGACCAACATGCTCACCCCGGATCTGCTGCAGCAGATCATCGACCAATTGCCAATGAGTATCTTCTGTCGGGATAGTCATGGGCGTTACCTGTTCGCCAATCGTGAGTTCGCCCGTGAAGCCAAGCTGGAGTCGCCTGCCGAGGTAGTCGGCAAGACAGATGCAGATATGCCCTGGGGCGATCTCTTTCGCAGTGAGGATGAACAGCTGCTTGCCGGAGGCGTGCCGATGCTGTATCAGCAGCTCCATTGCAACCGGGGCGGGAATACCTGCTGGATGGAGGTGCACAAGGTGCCTCTTTACACCCCGCAGGGAGAGGCGTGCGCAGTATTCGGGGTGGTTAACGAGATTGCCCAGCGCAAGAGCCTGGAACAAACGGTCAAAAAGCAGCAGTTGTTGCAGCGTTTTCTGCTCGATGCAATTCCTGATCTGATCCGTTTCGATGATCACAACGGGGTGTTGCTGGAGTGCAATCAGGCGTTTCTCGACTTTATCGGCCATGGGGCCGATGAGGTGCTGGGTCAGCAGCTGCCGTTCCGGTTGGCGGCGCCGCAGGGGATGGGTCATGGCGAGTGTTGTCTGCTGGATGCCAGCGGGCAGGGGCGACACATGGAGATCACCCGGGTCGATGTCCCCGATGGTGATGGTCACTCTCTCGGGATCCTGACGCTGGGGCGTGACATCACCGGTCTGCGCACCACTCAGGCGCAGTTGCAGCAGGAGCAGCACTACGACAGTCTGACCGGACTGCTCAAACTCTCCCGGTTCTTGCAGACCAGCCGCCATCTTGGGGGACGCAGTGCCACATTGGTGCTGGTCGATCTGCACCATTTTCGTGAAATCAACGATCGTTTCGGGATCCGGATTGCCGACCGCTTGCTGAGCCAGGTGGCCAAGCGGTTGCAGCAGCTGGTACCGCCGCGTTCCCTGCTCTGTCGGGTCGCTGCCGATGACTTCAGCCTGTTGTTGCCCGACTTCAACGAGCCATTGCAGGGGTGGAGCCAGCATCTGCAGCAGCAGTTGATGGAGCACTATCAGGTGGAAGATCACCGCATCCAGATCCCGGTGTTTCTGGGGCTGGCCCAGGGGCGGGCAAGCGATGCCGAGCGGTTGCTCAGTCATGCCGAGGCTGCGCTGGCGCAGGGCAAACGGCAGCAACAGTACTGCACCCTGTTTGATCCCGAGCTGCATGCCCGGCTCAAGCGGCGTCAGTTGATCGCCGCCCAGTTGCCGCTCGCCATCAAGTCCGCCCAGCTGGTTGCCGTCTATCAGCCCATCATCTGTACCCGCACCCACCGGCTGCATGGCGCTGAGCTGCTCTGTCGCTGGCCCCATCCCGAGCTTGGGATGATCTCCCCCGACGAATTCATTCCGTTGGCGGAAGAGATGGGGATCATCGGTCAGCTTGGCCAGTTAATGTTGGAGCAGGGCTGTGCCCAGCTGGCGCAGTGGCAAACTGCGCAGCCGGATATGATGCTCTCCATCAACCTTTCGCCGCTGCAGTTCCGTGATCCGGCGCTCTGTGAGCGGGTCTCAGCCTGCATCGCTCGCCATGGTCTCAAGGCCAGTCAACTGGAGCTGGAGATCACCGAAGGGGTACTGATGGAGAATGCCGACGAGATTGAGACCAACCTCGACAACCTGATTGCCGCCGGTTTTCAGCTGGCCATCGACGACTTTGGTACCGGTTACTGTTCGCTGGCCTATCTGCCGCGTTTGCAGGTGGCGACCCTCAAGCTGGATCGCAGCTTCACTCAGGGGCTGGCCAGCAATAGCGCGACTACCGCTATCGTGCGTTCGGTCATCGGGTTGGGCCATGAGCTTGGGATCCGGATTACGGCCGAAGGGGTAGAGACACCCGAGCAGCAGCTGTGGCTGACCGAGGCGGGGTGTGATCGGCTCCAGGGCTATCTGTTCAGTCGCCCACTGCCGCCGGCGGAGTTTGCTGCCAGCTATCTGGCGTGAGAGATCGTCAGAAACAACAAGGCCATCGCAAGGTGGCCTTGTTGTTTTACGATGGAGGCAGGATCAATCCTGGAAGTAGGTGCCCCAGCCATCGTAATCCACCCCGTATTTTTCCAGGATGGGCAGCATCTTGGCGATATCGGCGACGATCGCTTCGACATTCAGCTTGCACTCGATGGTGGCATCGAAGCAGAAGATGGTGGCGCCGTCATCCAGCTCCATCTCTTCGGCATCGGTCACTTCAAAACCGGCCTTGAACAGGTCAACCGCTGCTTTTTCCAGACGGTCGAAATCCTGGCAGGCGAAGTGGTGCTCGATGTCGTAATCCGCATCGGGATTGCTGCCATCGGCCAGCAGTTCGTTGACGATCTCGGTGGTCTCATCACGCCACTCTTGCATATTCAGACTCATGTTGCCTCCAGGCGGTATCATTGCGGCAAAGCATACTCGCAGAGTGGATTCGGCTCAATGCGGCGGACCCACTGAACCTCGAATTTCCATCATATTGGCGCAGCCTGCAGGGCGTGCAGAGGCCAGCAAGTACGGCAAACAGGACTGAAATGGATAATAAATGGCCGCTTCGTTCGGTTGTTGAGCGAACGCGCTTTTTATCGTGCCATCATGGTTGACACTCTGCGCTGGAAAGGGTTTAATGCGCGCCGTTGCCCAGATAGCTCAGTCGGTAGAGCAGGGGATTGAAAATCCCCGTGTCGGCGGTTCGATTCCGTCTCTGGGCACCACAATTCCTCCTTAGTTCAGTCGGTAGAACGGCGGACTGTTAATCCGTATGTCACTGGTTCAAGTCCAGTAGGAGGAGCCAAATTCGAAAAGCCCGCTCAATCGAGCGGGCTTTTTCATTTCTAGTTGCTGTTGCATGCTGCCAAAAAGAGCGTCGCGCCACAGGTGGCACTGAACAGCAGCATTCCGGTTTGCAACATGCTGCCAGGGCATGGCTTCTTCTCTCTTTTTCTGGCCCTGATCCACTTCGGTTTCATCACATTCCCTTATCCATTTTGTCGGCCTGAATGGCTGCACTCCTGTGCAGGCGAGCCATCTTTGTTGAATGGCGCCATGGCGTCAATCTCCCCCGCAAAACAATTAATTCAGCACCGTTGAAGAGCGGCTTGTCTGGTGATGTTTCGACCTTTAAGCCATTGTTAACATTTTGGAAAACCGGAGTGACCCTGTGGCTGGGCGGGGATATGATGGGGTCAATGATGTTCCCATCCTGACGGAGAGATCCCAGATGAACAGCCCCTTAAGCTATGTACTGGACGGCATTCATTGCGAGCCGCACTTTTTTACCGTTCCCCTCGATCATGATGAGCCGGATGGTGACAGCATTACCCTGTTTGCCCGCACCCTCTGCCGTAAAGACAAGCTCGATGAGAAGTTGCCCTGGCTGCTGTTTCTGCAAGGTGGGCCGGGATTCGGGGCGCCGCGCCCGACGGCCAATAGTGGTTGGCTCAAGCGGGCGTTGCAGGAGTTCAGAGTGCTGCTGCTGGATCAGCGGGGCACCGGGATGTCGAGCCCCATTCACGGGCAGATTCTGGCCAAAATGACACCGACCGAGCAGGCGGAGTATCTCGGCCATTTTCGCGCCGACAGCATAGTGCAAGATGCCGAGTTCATCCGGCAGGAGCTCAGCCCCAAGCATCGCTGGAGCCTGCTTGGTCAGAGCTTTGGCGGTTTTTGCTGCCTGACCTATCTCTCGCTCTTCCCCGATAGCCTGCGGGAGGTCTATATCACCGGCGGTATCGCACCGATCGGCCGCAGTGCCGAGGAGGTCTACCGCGCCACCTATCAGCGGGTGGCTGACAAGAACCGTGCCTTCTTTGCCCGCTTCCCCCACGCTCAGGGGATTGCCAACCGGTTGGGCAACCATCTGCACCAGCACGATGTGCGGCTGCCCAACGGTCAGCGCCTGACGGTGGAGCAGTTCCAGCAGCAGGGGCTGGATCTCGGTGCTACGGGGGCCTTCGACGAGCTCTATTACCTGCTGGAAGAGGCCTTTATCGGTGACAAGCTGAGCCCGGCCTTTCTCTATCAGGTGCAGAGCATGCAGCCATTCAATACCAACCCGCTGTTTGCCATTCTGCACGAGGCTATCTACGCCGAAGGGGAGGCGACTCGCTGGGCGGCAGATCGGGTCAGAGGGGAGTTTCCTGCGGTGAACTGGGCACCCGGCAAGGATTTCGCCTTCACCGGCGAGATGGTTTACCCCTGGATGTTCGAGCAGTTCCGCGAGTTGCTGCCCCTGAAAGAGGCGGCCCATCTGCTGGCCAACAAGGCGGACTGGAGGGCGCTCTATAATCCGGCCCAGCTGGCCCGCAACAAGGTGCCGGTAGCCTGCGCCGTCTATGCCGAGGATATGTATGTGGAGTTTGACTACAGCCGCGAAACCCTGCGTGGCCTTGGCAACAGTCGCGCCTGGATCACCAATGAGTATGAGCACAACGGTTTGCGTGCCGATGGTGAAGCGATTCTTGATCGTCTGATCGCGTTGAATCGCGACCGTTAATTGCCGTTATCGGCAACTATCGCGGGAGCCCGGACTCCCGCGATGGTTGTGATGGATAGTTGTTATGAAAGCGTGACTCCCTGAACCTTGCCCCGCGCCTGCCAGACGATGAGTGGATAGCTGGCTGATTAATTTCCCCCTCTTTCACTGTATCTGCCGATCCCTCACCATATACTTGCCAAACGACTCTGTATTGAGCCGCGGTCAAACCGATTGACCAACCCGTGCTCATTACCATTAGAAAGTCGCTCCGATGCTCTGTATCCCGCGTATCAGATATGCCATCTCTGCATGCCCCGCTGTCCGGGGGAGGGGATGGTCGTGCTTTTCAATCAAGATAAGGATGTATGATGAGAAAGTCTCTGTTGGCCTGCTCCCTGTTGCTGTGCCCTGTCGTGTTTGCTGCCACCCCCCATTGGGAATATAGCGGTGAGGCAGGGTCTGCCCACTGGGCCAAGTTGACCCCTGAGTTTGGTCAGTGTGCGGGCAGCAATCAGTCGCCGGTTGACCTGAGCGGATTGGTCGAGGCCAAACTGGCCCCGCTGGTACTCCACTATCAGGCGGGTGGCAACACAGTGGTCAACAACGGTCATACCGTGCAGGTCGGTTATGCCCCGGGCAGCACCTTGCAACTCGATGGCACCAGGTTTGAACTCAAGCAGTTCCACTTCCACGCCCCGAGTGAGAACCTCATCGAGGGCAAATCCTATCCGCTGGAAGGGCATCTGGTGCATGTCAGTGACAAGGGAGAGATCGCCGTGGTGGCGGTGATGTTCGAGGCTGGCAAGGCAAATCCGGCGTTGGCGGCTGCCTGGAGTGCATTACCTGCCAAGGTGGGGGAGATCCAGGCCCTCAAAGCGCCGCTCTCTGCTGAACAACTGCTGCCCGAGAATCGTGACTACTATCGCTTCAGCGGTTCCCTTACTACGCCTCCCTGCTCGGAAGGAGTGCGCTGGCTGGTGATGAAGCAGCCGGTTGAGGTCAGTCAGGCCCAGATCGACGCCTTCAAGGCGGTGATGCACCACCCCAATAATCGGCCGGTGCAGCCCCTCAATGGGCGCGTGGTGCTGCAATAACACAGCGTTGCAATAGCGCAGTAGATAGCAAAAACAACAAAGAGGGCCGCGAGGCCCTCTTTTACATGGCGAGGTATCGGCGAGCGATCAGAGGCTGGCGGCGATGCGGGCACCGAGCGCCGCGTTGTTTAGTACCAGCTGGATGTTGGCCGCCAGCGAGTTGCCGCCGGTCAGCTCGCAGACGCGTGCCAGCAGGAAGGGAGTAGACGCCTTGCCTTTGATCCCCTGCTCGTCCGCTTCATGGAGCGCCCGGGCAATGGCTGCGTCGATGTCGGCTTTCGGCATGGCGTGTGCGGTCGGGATGGGATTGGCCACCACGGCGCCGCCCGCCAGCCCCAGCTCCCACTTGAGGCGAAGCGCCTCGGCGATGGCTGCCGGACTCTCCAGTCGATAATCAACCTTGAAGCCGCTCTCGCGGGTGTAGAAGGCGGGCAACTCTTCGGTCTGATAGCCGATCACCGGCACCCCTTGCGTCTCCAGATACTCCAGAGTCAGCCCGATATCGAGGATCGATTTGGCGCCAGCGCAGACCACGGCTACCGGCGTCTGGGCCAGCTCCTGCAGATCGGCGGAGATATCGAAGGTCTCCTGCGCGCCGCGATGTACCCCGCCAATGCCACCGGTGGCAAAGACCCGGATCCCCGCCATGGCAGCGATGATCATGGTGGAGGCGACCGTGGTGGCCCCCATCCCCTTGCGCGCCAGCACGAACGGAATGTCGCGGCGGCTGCACTTGGTCACGCTGTGGCCTGCCCGGCCCAGCGCTTCCAGCGCACCGGCATCCAGACCCACCTTGAGGCGGCCGTCGAGGATGGCGATGGTCGCCGGAATGGCGCCGTTATCGCGCACTACCTGCTCCACCTGACGGGCCGTCTCCACGTTCTGCGGATAGGGCATGCCGTGGGAGATGATGGTTGATTCTAGGGCGACGACCGGTTTGCCGGCGGCCAGCGCGGCAGCAACTTCCGGTTGGATATCGAGGTAAGCGTTCAGCATGAGTACTCCTCCAGTATGCGGTCAACGGCGGTCTTGCTCAGACCGGAAAAAACGGTATCGGAACAATTGACGGTGAGGGCGGCGCAGCCCAAGGCAAAGCGGGTGGTTTGGGCAATGTCGAGCTCTTGCAGCCAGGCGTGGGCGAGGCCAGCCATAAAGGCATCCCCGCCGCCGGTGACGTTGAGCACCGGACTACCCAGCACAGGCAGGTGGCCCTGTTGCTCGCCATCGCTGTAAAAGATCCCCTGTTCACCCAGACTGAGGAACAGTCGCTTGACCCCGGCGCGGTGGAACCAGGCGGCCACCATGGGCCAGGTTTCGGGCCCGGCGATGGTCATGCCGCACAACTGCTCGGCTTCACTGCGATTGGGTTTGAGGGTGTGGATCTTGCCGAGCCAGGGGCGGATCTTCTCCACCTTGGCCACCGAAACGGTATCGACAAAGATGGCGTGCTCTCCCTGCCGCTCGAACAGCCAGTCGAGGGTGTGGATGGCCAGATTGGTGTCGAGCACCCAAAGCCGGGCACCGCCGAGAAAGCCACCGAGCGGGGTCAGGCGGGCAGGGGTGAGCTGCTCTATGATGGCCATGTCGTTGATGGCGCAGCTCATTTCGCCGCTGCCATCATGCAGGCTGAGGTAGCAAGAGGTAGTGTGGCCATCGAGCACCAGGGTCTGGCGCACATCGACGCCGGCCCGCTGGCTTACCTCCAGCAGATGATGACCATACTGGTCGTTGCCGACCGCTGTAAGCAGCCGGGTGTCGCTGCCGAGCCGCGCCAGATTCTCGGCGATATTGCGGCCAACACCACCTGCCGAGGTGCGCACCTTGCCCGGGTTGGAGTCGCCGAGCAGCAGGTTGTCATGGCTGGTGCCACAAATATCCATATTGGCACCGCCGATCACCACTACGTAGGGGCCTTCTCGCAGTACATAACCTCTGCCTTGCACATATCCCTGCCGGATCAGGCTGGAGATGTGGCTGGCCAGCGCGGAGCGGCTGATGCCGAGGCGATCGGCCAGATCCTGCTGGGCAATCATGGGATCCTGACGCAGCAGGGCTAGGATCTCTTGTTCACGCTCAGTCATAGACAAACATCCATTTACAAACGTTTGTCCATTATTGCTGGGAAACGTTTGCTGGCTATCGGCTTGTACAAAATTTGTCGGCTTGCGCACAAAAAATCGACATTCAAAGCTGGGTTGGCAAGCGGTTTAGCCGGGGAGGGGACTTTTAACGGGTCGGTGGCCCTGCAACGGCTTATAATGGCCGTCGCAAGATGAGGAGAGATGATGGAAAAGAGTGCATTCTGCTGCGTGGGGTTGGTCAATCCCAAGTCCCCGGAAAATGTCGGTTCCGTGATGCGGGCTGCGGGTTGTTACGGGGTGGACGAGGTCTACTACACCGGCAACCGCTTCGAGCTGGCGCGCCGCTTTGCCACTGATACCAAGCAGATGGTGGAGAAGATCCCGCTGCTCGGGGTGGATGATCTGATGGCGTTTATCCCGCAGGGATGCGTGCCCGTGGTGGTCGATCTGATCGACGGCGCTACACCGCTCCCCGACTATGTCCATCCGGAACGCGCTTTTTATATCTTCGGGCCGGAGGATGGTACGCTCGATCCTGCCCTCTATGGCGCGGTGAAAGATGTGGTTTATGTGCCGACCAGTGGCTGTATGAATCTGGCCGCCTCGGTCAATGTGATCCTCTACGACCGCTTGGCCAAGGGAATGAGGGGAGAGTAATTAGCGCAACGTTATCATTCAGTCTGCAGGACTGGCAGCCACTTTCTGTTCCAGTTCTTCGATAAAACCCTGATAGTAGTCATAGAGCTGATAGTGCTTATAGATCTCTGCCAGACCCCCGCTGCGGATCAACTCAACCATTCCCTTATCCCAGAGCTGTAACATCCGGTTGCCTTGCTGGGTATCGGCAAAAATGGGATAGGTCGGGATCCAGCGCAGGAAGACGCGATGCAGCTCGGGAGGGATAGCCTCATCCACATAGAGCACGCCGGCAGTGAGGTAAAAGCGATATCGCTCTTTACCAAGCAGTTGCAGGGCCAGCTCATCGCTGTCAATTTCATGCCACTGCATGGTGACCGCAATGTACTTGTCGAATGCCCAGCCCCGCCGCCATATCACGGTTTGCCCTTCCAGACTTTTCTCCCCTTGCCACTGGGGTTGCCATTTCTTGAGCATGAACACGGTCAGGTCATCCGCTGATGCCGGATAGCGAGATTGCTGGACGCCGGATACTTCATCGCGATATACCCCCATGGCGATATCTCCCCCTTTTTTTGCAATGACAGCGAGAGCGCGCTTATAGGGCACAATATGGGGGGTTACCTGATAGCCGTGAGGCTGGTAGATGGCTCGCACCAGATCCAGATAGAGGCCTTTGCCATCCTTTTGACAAAAACCGGGCCAATCATCGCAATAAACGTCAATAGACTCTGCCCGGCAATTCGCCGCAGTGAACAGACAACAGAGCAACAGACAGATGCGTAGCATGGTCAGAGCTGGCCTCGCTGGGGCAGAGGAAAAAACACTGATACCCTACTTTATACCATGGCATTGATGGCGACGGCGTACAGAAAAAATCCCTGATGTTCATTTTGCGACAGGGTCGAGAGTTATTTTCAATCTGATGGTTATGATGAACTCAAGATTCAATAGTACCCCAATCAGTAGAGGAGACTGCATTATGCCATCGATCAAAACTCTGCTTTGTCCTGTCGATTTTTCCCAAATGTCCCGGGCGGTACTCGACTATGCCGTATTCATGGCGCAGAGCCATGAGGCCCAGCTCAAGCTGATCCATGTCGTAGACCAACTGCACGGCTTTGACAGTTACAAAATTCTTCATATGACAGCCGTTGAGATCACTCACGAAATGGAGCGTCAGGCCAGAGCCCAACTCAAAGAGCTGATTGCCACCCTGCCTATTCCGGCAACGTTTGATATTCGCTTTGGTAGGGCAGCGGATGAAATCATTATCCAGGCCAAGGAAGACGAGGTTGAACTGATCGTTATGGGGAGTCACGGCCGCTCCGGCATCAGCCATCTGCTGGTAGGCAGTGTCGCCGAGTCTGTGGTGCGTCATGCACCCTGTCCGGTACTGGTGGTGCGCCAATAACGCGCCACGTTTAGTGTGAAAAGCGTAACAAACAAGGCCAGCGATTGCTGGCCTTGCGTTTTCTGGTGTTGTGCCCGCTAGCCGTGGGCGTAGATGACACTCCCTCCCTTGATGGTATCTATGATGGCTCTGGCCTGCTCTTTGGGCAGGGCGGGGCAACCCCAGCTGCGGCCCAGCTTGTCATATTTGCGCAGATGGGTCGGGCTGGCATAGGCGGCGCCGTGTACCACGATGGCACGCTTGCGGGCATTGCAGTTTTTACCCGGTGACAAGCCATCGAGTCGCAGCGAATAGCCATGCTTGCCCTGATAGGTTTCCGCCGTGCGATAGACGCCAAGAGAACTTTGCCGAGAGTTGAGCTGGTTAGAGAAGCGTTCAGCATCCAGTTCACCGGAGTTGCGGCCATGGCTGACCCAGGTGTGATAAAGCAGCTTGTGGCGTTTCATATCGATGACAAACAGTCTGCGCTGGGTGGATGGCTTGCTGTAATCGATGATGGTGAGAATGGGTTTGCGTTTGTGGCGCACAGTTTGATAACTGTTGAGTGCCTGACGAAAGGTCTGTTTATCCAGCTTGCCGGCCAGACCCAGTTGACGATAGAGGCTCTGATCCCAGCTGGCATCTGCTGTACTGCTCCAGATGAGTGATATCAACAGCAGTGGCAACAGCAGCCATCCGCGTTGCCAGTCTATGTTCCCGCGCGCTTGTCTCATCCGTGAATATCTCCTTGTCACACCCTGTCAACGACGCGGATATTGCCATCAATCCGCTCGATAGTTATATGCAAGGTGCTGAAAAGGCGCAATAAAAAAACCGGCCGCAGAGCGGCCGGAAGTAATTCAAACAGTAGACATTGGTATCACAGGGTATAACTGACTTCCAATTACTTAGAAGTTGTACTGCAGGGCAACCGCGACTACGTCATCGGTGTTCTTGCCCAGAGAGTTGGTGGACTTGCCATCTACGGAGTCCAGCAGGTTCAGCTTGTAATCAACGTAGGCGTTGAAGTTGTCGGTGAAGTTGTACCAGGCACCGATAGATACGTACTCGGTGTAGGTATCATCGATACCACGAGCGGAGTCTTTCACGTCAGTGCGCAGGTAGGCCAGAGAAGGCTTGAACTTGCCGATGGTGTACTGGGCAACGGCTTCGTAGCCATCCATCTTCTCGGCGTAGCCGTTGTTGACGAACAGGTGGTCTTCACCGTGGGAGTAGGTTGCAGCCAGGTAGAGGTCGCCAGTTGCATATTTGGCGCCGAAGCCCATCAGCTTGGCATCCTTGTCGCCACCGAAGGCGGCATAGCGAGCTTGCTCGTCAGTCTTTCCAGCCTGGTTATAGGCAGCACCCAGGCTCAGGCCCATATCGAAATCGTAGTTGGCAGATACTGCGAAGCCTTCAGCAGAACCTTTGCTATTCCAGCTTTCGCCGTTGTAGGTGTTGCCGTTGAAAGATTCAGTGATTGCACTGCGACCGGCGTTTTGCGGATCGTTGTTACCGGTGAACTGGGCACCCAGAGTCAGACCCTGATAGGTGTAGATGTACTGGGCCAGACCGTTGGTACGGCCGGTGCCGAATACTTCGGTATCTTTGCCCAGGCCGTCACCGCCCCACTCAGGCAGGACGTCGGTATAGTTGTTGACGGCCTTGGTGAACAGACCATCCTGACGACCATAGCTGAATGCGCCGAAACGGTCGTGCTTGATGCCGGCATAGGCATAACGCAGCTCGTCGTTGTCAGAACCGGAAGTCGGCAGGTTGTACTCGGCAAAGCCGAACGCCTTCATCTCGGGAGCAATCTTGGTCTCGCCAGCAACGTGCAGACGGAAGTAGCTCTGGTCACCTTCGGAACCGTTGTCGTCAGTACCGTAGTAAGCACCTTGTGCACGGCCACCGATATCCAGCTTGGTATCGTTCTGGTTGTAAACGGTAGCAGCATGGGCGCCGCTCGCCAGCAGCAGGCTGGAGATGGCAATAGTCAGTGCAGACTTCTTCATATGCGTTATTCCTCTGATGTAAACACTTCCGAACTTGTTGTCGGTTCTGTGAAATCGGAAATAGTCCGATAGCCACACGGTAGGCGTCCCAACCTTGACTGGGCCTGAATCCATCGTTGTTTAATTGAGGTGACGAGGTCGTTATCAAGACTGGGTGTGACGGTTTTTGACAAGATAAAAAGAGATTAAATTCAATGAATTATTTTCTAGTGACTTTTTTGATATCAAGGCTGTTCTGAGCAACAAGGTCGATGGCTCAAGTTGTGAGCTAGATCACGCAGGGGAGAATGGGGCGGGAAAAACGGGGCGGGAGCCTTGCAAGGCTCCCCCCAGTGATCAGATGGGCTTTTGCCACAGGGTCAGCAGCAGATCCTGTTCCAGTTCATTCGGGCCCTGTTGAGCGAAAGCGTGACGCTGCTCACCGGTTGCCCGCCAGCCAAGACGGCTGGTCTCCAGAATAAAGCTGCGCATGGCCTGATCCATGGTGAAGCTGAACTGGCAGCGTTGTTGAGTCACCGGATTGAGGCCGCCGAGGGTTGGCCAGCTGAGGGGGTGTTCCATGCTCACCGGATTGAGGCTGACCCGCAGTTGCCACTGATGACGGGGGCCCGGCTGCAGATAGAGCAGATAGCCACCGGGGGCCAGCCAGCTGACCAGCTGCTCGGTCTTTACCTTGAGATCGTTGACCAGCAGCACCTGAGCAGAGCCCGGTTGCAGCGGTGCACGAGCGGGATCGGCAATGACAAACTGGCCGTCCGGCTGCGCTTTTTTGGCGGCAAAGATGGTGTTCTTGGCGATATCAACCCCAGCAAACTGCCAGCCGGGCAGGCGCTCTGCCAGCGCGCGGCAGTAGTAGCCTTCACCACATCCCAGATGAACCAGCTCTTGCGGGGCCAGCGGAGCGAGTAGAGCGGCCATGGCCTCGACCAGCGGCAGTTGGTGGCCGGCTTCTAGGAAATGGTGTTTGGCGCGCATCAGGGCGCGGCTGTCGCTGTCTTTGGGGTTTTTCTTGCCGGGGATGAGATCCAGATAACCTTCCGGTGCCGGATCGAAGTGATGCTTGTTGTCGCAATAGCGCCCCTGGGAGGCTTCATGAAGATGGAGCGGACTGCGGCAGCGGGGACATTGAAGGTGCATAGTAACTCTCTGGGCGAATGCCGGAACAGTGAAGGGCGTTCGGGATTATAGGGGAGAGGATCAAAAAAGGCTGCCGTAGCAGCCTTTTTTATCCCAAGGCCTCAGTCAGGCCTGCGGACGGGTCATCAGCGAGTGCCAAATACCACAATGGTCTTGCCGTGAGCAGAGATGAGCTCCTGCTCTTCCAGCATCTTCAGGATGCGGCCCACGGTTTCACGAGAGCAGCCGACGATCTGGCCGATCTCCTGACGGGTGATCTTGATCTGCATGCCATCCGGGTGGGTCATGGCATCCGGCTGTTTGGCCAGGTTGAGCAGGGTCTGGGCGATCCGGCCTGTCACATCCAGGAAGGCGAGGTTACCCACTTTCTGGCTGGTGTGTTGCAGGCGCTTGGCCATCTGGCCAGAGAGACGCATCAGAATGTCCGGGTTGACCTGGATCAGCTGGCGGAACTTCTTGTAGGAGATCTCTGCCACTTCGCAAGAGCCTTTCGCGCGAACCCAGGCGGAGCGCTCGGGGTTCTCGTTCTCCTCGAACATCCCCATCTCGCCCAGGAAATCACCCTGGTTCAGATAGGAGAGGATCATCTCTTTGCCCTCATCGTCCTTGATCAAGACGGCCACAGTGCCCTTGACGATGTAGTAGAGGGTCTCCGCTTTTTCACCCGCATGGATCAGGGTGCTCTTGGCGGGATACTTATGAATGTGGCAGTGCGACAAGAACCATTCCAGGGTGGGATCGCTTTGCGGTTTGCCAATGACCATGAGAATTCCTCTGTAGTGTCTTTTTATGGACTTGTGCGTCCGGGCAAGCTGCCAATCTTGCCATTCCTTGTATTGGTCGCAGTAGGATAAGAGCCTTTGCCTGTGCTGACAAGGCTTTGCGGGCTTTTGACAGAGCCCTTTGAGTAATGCCTGCTGCGCCGCTTCGGCCATTCTAGGGAAGATAGAGGTCGGAGATGTTGATTTTGATCTATTTCCATCCCAACTCCCCCTGTTCGGCAGAGATAAGCGACTGGGTTATGCTAGGGATCCATCATCATGATTAACAGGAGAGAGTGCGAGATGAAAGCCAAGGTCAGCTGGGTGGAAGGGATGAAGTTTGTGGGTGAGAGTGAATCCGGTCACAAGGTGATCCTGGATGGTGCCAACCCCGGTGAGGGGGCCAGCCCGATGGAGATGATCCTGCTGGCGGTCGGTGGCTGCAGCTCCATTGATGTGGTTTCCATCCTCGAAAAAGCGCGCCAGTCGGTGACCGCATGCCATGTTGATGTCAGTGGCGAACGGGTCGATAGCGTGCCCCGGGTTTTCGAGAAGATTAATCTGCACTTCGTGGTGACGGGCAAGGGATTGGCAGAGAAACAGGTTGCCAGAGCGGTCGATCTGTCGATGGAAAAATACTGTTCTGTTTCCCTGATGTTGGAAAAAGCGGTACAAATTACCCATAGTTATCAAATTGTTGAAGCTTGATAACGATAGTTTCGTTGGTACCCTGGCATAAGGCCGTTACGTAAGGCCACTGCACAAGGCCATGACATAAAGCCATTACATAAGGAAAGTGCAATGAAAAAATTGATCGCTCTGCTTCCCCTTTTGGGTCTGGCGGCGTGCAGCAGCCCGCAACCTACCCAGTATCAATACAGCCAATACCAGTGTGGCGAAGAGATGCTGGCCGTTACCTATGATGCCCAGGCTGACATGGTGCAGTTCCCCTATGCCGGGGTTTATCACAAGCTGGCGCGTGTGGAGTCAGAGTCTGGCGCCAAATATTCCGACAGCGTCACCACTTTCTGGAATCAGGAGAAACAAGCCCTCCTCACTCAGAAAGGAGTAACGCTGCTGACCTGTACACTTAAATAAGTGACCACAGATAGCTGAAGGTGTGCAGCTTTGTGCCCGGGTCTGGCCTAGGCCGGATTGGGTCAAGAGGTTGAGACCACAAAAAACGGCTTGCCGGGAGGCAAGCCGTTTTTCTATCCATCCGTTATCACTAAGCAAGCGCTAGTTGGTGGGGACGCGATTGAGCAGCTCGGCCGCGAGCTGCTGGCTAAGCGCCTGACGCTGGCTGTCTGCAATGCTCACGTCGCTGGTCAGCTGGATGATGCTGCTCCAGACTGCTTTCTGGGTTTTACGATCGAGCAGCACGATGGCCAGCGACCCTTTGCGCTGGTTGGCCGAGGCATATACCCCGGGCGTCATGCCAAGGCGCGCGAAAATTTCGCCGTCACTCATATCCTTGCCGCCCGCGACGCCGATGGCGACCCAGAGATCCGCCTCGTCGAGCGGTGCACTCTGCCACCCCTTGCCATTGAGCTCCCGGCTCACCGCCTGCTGCATCGGCTCAAGCCACCCTTCCGCCAGCTCACCGGCAAATTGATACTGTTCGGCCAGGGCGTAGCGCGGGGTTGCACCATAGGTCCAGTTGCCCATCGGGCGAACCAGCATGGTGCCGGACTCCAGCGTGGGGGCCGCTGGCCCGCTGCTGCAACCGCCAAGCAGGGCGAGCAGTGCCACAGAGAGATAAGCAAGCCGCATCGTGAACTCCTTTGAATCAGGTTATTTTGCCGGTTTCGATCAATTGCTGGATAAGCGGGCGCAGGATCAGCTCCATCGCAAAGCCCATCTTGCCACCCGGCACCACTATGGTGTTCATTCGCGACATGAATGAGCCATCGATCATCGACAGCAGGTAGGGGAAATCCACCTGCTTGATACCGCGAAACCGGATCACCAGCATACTCTCGTCCAGACTCGGGATCACCTTGGCGCTGAAGGGGTTGGAGGTATCCACCGTTGGTACTCGCTGGAAGTTGATATGGGTGCGCGAGAACTGCGGGGTGATGAAGTTGATGTAGTCATCCATGGAGCGCACGATGGAGTCGGTTACCGCCTCGCGGGAATGCCCTCGCTCCGAGGTATCGCGAATGAGCTTCTGGATCCACTCCAGGTTGACGATGGGCACTACGCCTATCAGAAAATCCACGTGGCGCGCCACATTGTGATCCTCGGTGACCACACCGCCGTGCAGCCCTTCATAAAACAGCAGATCGGTATTGCTGGGCAGATGCTGCCAGGGGGTGAAGGTGCCGGGCATCTGGTTGAAGGGCACCGCCTCGTCAAAGCTGTGCAGGTAGCGGCGATACTGGCCATTGCCATCCTGCCCATAGCCCTGAAAAAAGCTCTCCAGCAGCCCGAAGTCATTGGCCTCAGGGCCAAAATAGCTGATATGACGCCCCTGCTCGCGCGCCTTGCGGATCGCTACATCCATTTCCGGTCGGGTGTAGCGGTGAAAACTGTCACCTTCCACCACCGCCGCGGTATATCCCAGTTGATGGAACATGGAGCGAAAAGCGTTGGTGGAGGTGGAGGTGCCGGCACCGGACGAACCGGTAACAGCAATAATGGGGTGCTTGGCCGACATGGGATTCTCTCTTCCTTGGGAATTCCGTTATAAGGTCCGGATTGCGGTTGGGTCAAGACTGCTCGATGAAGCGGTCTTTCATGACGATATTCACCGATTCGTGCAGCTCGCTATAGACGATGACAGCTTTGCCTTGCTGTAATTGTTCTCTCACTGCATCGACTTTGACGCCAAGCGGTACATCCTGCTCTCCATATTCGGTTCCCTCCTGCAACACAAAGTGTTCGATCAGGTTGGTCAGGGTGTCGCCGTCCAGTTCTTGCCAGGGAATGATCATTTAAAGGTCTCACAGCAAAAGAGGTGATCGTCAGGCTATTGTTGTGTTGAATCCCGCGAATGCAATCACTTTTTACCTTTTCACCGGAGTCTGAGAGATGTTGTCTGAAGCGCAGCGCAGCGCGCCGTTAACCCTGACTGAGCATCTGGACAGCGCACGTCGAGAGGCGATTGCCCGAGGCATGGTGTGGTTCTGGTTGTTGAACTGGCTGGTGGTGTTGTTTCTTTCGATACGCTACGAGGTTTACAGCCAGGTCGGGCTCGCCAGTGATGACAGCTTGCCCTGGCGCTTTCAGAGTGAGCTGGCCCTGGTCATGGTGGTGCTATTGCTGCTACCTGTTGTCAGCCTGTTTTGTGACCATCTGCAGGATCGCCTCTGGTTACGGATGGCTGCGCTGGTGATGGTGCTATGGGGCGGACTCTGGACGCTGCACATCTACACGATTGGTCAGGTGGAGCTGCGGGGAGGGGTCAGCTATGCCAACGGGATCATGCGGCTCAACCTGCTGGCTGCGCTCATTGCGTTTTATCCCGATCGCAAGGTGTTTTATGGCTATCTCTTGGGCCCGATGACGGTGGGTGTGGGGTTGGAACTCTTTTTACGCGTCGATTTTCCCCAGATCTACCTGCTTGGCGTGTTGTTTGGCGTGATTGCGCTGGAGGTCGGCCGCCGCATGCTGCACCGCTGGTTTGAGTTGGCGATCATGCGGGAGCATGAAAATCTGACGCTGCTGCGCAAACTTGATCAGCTCGCCAAGCAAGATCCTCTGACCGGTGTCGCCAACCGGCGGCATTTCAATATCGAGTTGGACCGCGCGTTGGCCCATAGCCAGGAGAGCGGCGCTCCGCTATCGCTCATCCTGATCGATGTGGACTATTTCAAGCGCTTCAACGACCACTATGGCCATCAGGTGGGGGATATGTGTCTCAAGGAGGTGGCACAAGCGCTCAACCGTGCGGTACGCACGCCATCTGATCTGGTGGCCCGCTATGGCGGAGAGGAGTTTGTGCTGCTGCTGCCCAATACCGACCGTCAGGCTGCGGCCAGCGTGGCGCAGCGGCTGCAAGATGGCTTGGCCAGCCTGCAGCTGGAGCATCTGGCGTCCGATGTTGCCCCCTGGGTGACGGTGAGTCAGGGGATTGCCAGCAATGTGTCCGGTGAAGGGGCAAACCAGCTGCTGGAGCGGGCCGATCAGGCGCTCTATCGTGCCAAGGAGTCGGGACGCAATCAGTTCTGTGTTGCGGAGTGACTCTGTTCGGCAATCCAGCGACTGATCCGCTCATCCAGCCAAAACCGTGGCCGCCAGGGCGTGCCGTGCAGAAAGCCGACATGGCCGCCACGCTGGCTCAACTCATAGCGCACCGTGGGCGAGAGTTGCTCCGGCCGGGGAATGACCGCGTGTGACATAAAGGGATCGTCGGCGGCGTGCAGGATAAGGGTAGGGATGGGGATTTGAGCCAGCAGCGGTAGTCCCGAGCAGCTCTGGTAGTAGTGGGTGGCGCTGTGAAAGCCGTGCAGAGGCGCGGTAACCAGCTCGTCAAAATCGCGCAGGGTGGCAATCTGCTCCACTTGTCGAGGTTGCCAGCGTTCACTCGCTTTCTGCTGCTGGCGGATCTTGTTGAGCAGGTTGCGGCGCATGGTGCGCAGCAGATAGTTCTGATAGACCTTCGAGAAACCCTGATTGACCCGCTCGGCGCAGCTTGCCAGTTGCAGCGGGGCCGAGACCACCACAGCCGCTTTCAATGCCGCAGGACAGCCCCGCGCCAGCAGATTGACCAGCATATTGCCACCCAGTGAAAAGCCGATGGCGATCAGCGGTTTGCCCGGGAAGCGCTGGCTCAGCTCGGCAATCAGCTCCTGCGCATCACCGATGGCGCCGGAGTGATAGGCCTGCAGGTGGCGATTGGGCGCGCCGCTGCAACCGCGAAAGTGCATCAGCACAGCCTCTCTGCCCTCTTGCTGCAGGTGGGCGAACAATCCCTTGGCATAGTGGGAGTGAATGCTCCCCTCCAGCCCGTGAAACACCACTATCAGCGGCCGTTCATCAAGGCTGACTTCCCCGCTCCAGGCGAGGTCGACAAAGTCCCCATCCTGCAGTTCAAACCGCTCCGCCACAAAACGGGCAGGGGGGCGGCGCAGCCATTTGGGCAATATGGTCTGCAGATGAGGATTGCGTGCCCACCAGGGGGCGTGGAAGTGGCTCTCGGTCAGCATGGGGTCAGTCGGTCTGGGTCGAAGATAAGGAGGACGGGAGGTGTGTTCCTCCCGCCAGTCATTGGCTTATTTCAGCAGGCGATCGTGATGTTCGGCGCCGCGCAGCATGGCCTGAATCAGCTCATTGGCCTCGAACTTGGTCAGCGCTTCATGGGCTCCCACCTGATGGGCCCGCTCCACACTGATCTCGCTGGAGAGCGAAGTGTGCAGGATGATGTAGGCCCCCGCCAGTTTGCTGTCGCTCTGTACCTCGAAGGCCAGCTCGTAGCCATCGAGCCCCGGCATCTCGATATCGCTCACCAGAATGTCGATCGGGGTCTTCTGGCTCGCCCGCGTCTGCATCAGGGTCAGAGCATCCTTGCCATTGGTGCAGACCTCATAGGGGATATTGATGTAGTCGAGGGCGGCCATCAGCTGACGGCGGGCGACCGAAGAGTCATCAACCAGCAGGATCCGCATCGGCTTGATCCGTTCCCGCTGCACATCGGTCAGTACCGGATAGAGGTGGCTCGGATCATCCGGATAGACCCGGGAGAGGATCAGCTCCACATCCAGCAGCTGGATCAGCTGGTCATTGACCCGGGTCACGCCGGTTACGAACACATTGTGGCCGAGGGAGGCGGGGGGCGATTCGATATCGCGCCAGTTGCACTCGGTGATCTTGTCGATGCCCCGTACCAGAAAGCCCACCAGGGTGCGGCGGCAGTCGGTAATGATGATGAAGCAGTGGGGCATCTCCTCCTTGCTGATGGGGCGATAGCCCACCGCCATCGCCATGTCGATCACCGGAATGGTGGAGCCGCGCATATTGGCGGCCCCCAACACGGTCGGGTGCGAGTGCGGCATTGCCGTCAGCTGGGTGTAGGGCACTATCTCCTTCACCTTGAGGGTACCGATGGCAAAGGATTGTTTGGCTGAAAGGTGAAACAGCAACATGCCCTGGGATTGATTGGCTTTGCTCGTCATGGCAGATGTCCTGTTGGTCGAAACGTTGGCAGTCACTTCAGGCCTCTAGCATAAAGGATTACGGGGGGAATGGCCCTTCCTTGTTAACGACCATCTGGCAAAAAACTGGACTCATTCAGCCAATTTCGTTGGCGTATTCCATCGGCGTCCGGTTATTGATCGCTATCCTCGCCAACGCCCCATTGCTGGCAGGCCGCTTGCAACGCGGCCTCATCGGCATAACCCAGCTTGCTGGCCACCTGCGCGGGTTTGCTGCCGCCTTTGAGCAATCTGAGCGCCTGCAGCAGTTGCCACTGTTGTTGCAATTCACTCCCTTCCACCGGCGCATCGGCTTGTTGTGCCCACAGTTGCAGAGACTCCGGTTGGCCATTGGCCATCGCTTGCCAGCAGGCTTGCAGCTCACCGTGACCCTGCTGGCTGATGGCGCACTGTTGCAGCTCATCCAGGATCACCTGCAGTCGCTGACCGTAGGCCCCTTGCCACTCTTTTGGACGTTGCCATCGGGCCAGCGAGTCGAGCAGGGCATCGAGCAGGGGCGTGGCCTGCAGCCAGCCTGCCTGCTGCGGCTGAGCCATGCGCAAAGAGACATTCAGCTGATCGTACTCGCAACCGCTGAGGGGGCTGAAGGCCGCAAGGGCATCGGCGCAGAGCCAGAAGCTGCTGCCTGCCGGCAGCAACAGCTCATGTTGGCCCAGTCTCAGCAGCGCGGCGCCCCGGGTGATCCGCAACAGCTGCCCGACCGGAGTTCGTTTGCGGTTGCCAGCCTGCAGGTCGTGACAGGAAAAATGGTGATACTCGATGGCGTGATGCATGTAAAAACCCTGATATGATGCTGCCTGGAGGTAACAAATATGGAAACCAGACGTAAAAAACGCTTCATTGCCGGTGCGGTCTGCCCGGCGTGCGGCAAGTTGGACAACATGATGCTGTATCTGGAGCATGGAGTCGAGAAGGTGACCTGCGTCGCCTGTGGCGATACCCAGGTACAAACGCCTGCCGAGGTCGACAAGCAGACTCGCGAGGCGGAAGAGGTGATCGGGGTGTTTCGCCCCTGATAAGGCAACGGCGGGTGGAGTGCGGGTCTCCTCGCTGACGCTGTTGCCGTTTTTTTCGTCACTCCGTGGCGCCGCACGGCATATGCGCGGCCCGCTTTTTAGGGTATTCTGAGCCCGTTTTTTTCTATCCGCAGGATCCTGACATGAAAGTAGCTCCTCTGAGCGTGGTTACGCTGGAATACACAGTCACCGACGAGCACGGTGAAGTCATCGACAGCACTGTCGGCAAAGAGCCGCTGGTCTATCTGCACGGCACCCGTTACCTGGTCTCAGGCTTGGAAGCCGAGCTGGAAGGTCGCGCGGTAGGTGAAGCCTTCGAAGTGACTCTGGCACCGAGCCAGGCCTACGGCGAATATGACGAGACACTGGTACAAGAAGTACCGGGCGAGCTGTTCGACGGTATGGAAGTCTCCGAAGGGGATACTTTTGTGGCTGAAACCGACGATGGCCACCGTCCGGTGACCGTGGTTGAAGTGTCCGAAGAGTTCGTCAAGGTAGATGGCAACCATCCGCTGGCTGGCGTGACTCTGGGCTTCAAGGTCGAGATCAAGGATGTGCGTGCTGCCACTGCCGAAGAGCTGGCTCACGGCCACGTTCACGGTGCCGGTGGATGCGGTCACGATCACGGTCATGACCACGATCACGGCGGCTGCTGTGGCGGTCATGGTCACGACCACGATGAGGATCACGGCCACGGCGGTTGCTGCGGTGGTGCTGGCCACGGTCACGATCATGGCCACGACCACGGTGACGACCATGGTCACGGCGGCTGCTGCGGTGGCGGCGGTTGTGGTGGCAAGGGCCATCACCACTGATCACGGCCATGCCGATGATAAGAAATCTGCCGTAGGAGTCATACCGAGCAATTAATGCTCGTTAATGGCTCCTCCTTGGATGATGAAATCCGAAGCCGGTTGTTCTGGCTTCGGATTTTTTATGTCTGTCAAATAGGCTCGCGGCTTTTCCCAAGCTAACAGGGCCGCTTATTTTTGGTTAATGCTCAGCGTTATTCCCTCTCGGTTCCGCGATGGGGCTTTTGTGCGGAGCGCAAACGCCATCTGCAAACGAGTCATCAAATCGGTGTCTTCATCGGCACAATATGACCAAGTTACTTCATGTTCCAACAGCTATAACGAGCCAGCGTCAGTCTCTATTTGGTCTCGTTGTGCCCCATAAAAAAATAGCCAGTCAGGCTTAACTGACTGGCTATTGCCTAGTGACTAACTGATAGGCTCGAAGCCTTACAGCTGTTCGATACCGACGATATGCCAAGGGGCATTGTTCTTGGCCAGATCGCGCTCGAGGTGCCACACCTCTTTGATGTCTTCTTCGACCTGCTCCTGACGGTCCATGTAGCGGCCGCTGAAGCGCACGCTCACCTGAGCCCAGTCGCTGCCATAGTCAGCACGTACCAGCTGGGTATCCACATACATTACTTCCGTATGCTGGTCGCCAGTCAGTTCGGCGCGCTCGGCTTTGAGCTGCTCAAACAGCTCGGGGCTGACGTACTCGCGCACCTTTTCCAGATCGTTCTTGTTCCACGCCTCTTGCAGGGTGCGATAGTGATCGCGGGCACCGGCCAGGAAGCTGTTCATGTCAAAGCCCGGCGGCAGGCGGAACGGCACGTCGCTGTCGGCAAAGCCGGTGGCTTGCGGTGCGCTGTTGCTCTGCTCAAACTGCTGCGGGGCAGCAGATTGCGGCGGCTGATAGCCCGCATAGGCCGCCTGTTGTGGCTGTGGCGTCGCGACCTTGCCCTTGCGCAGGGTACGGATCAGGAAGACGGCACCCAGCGCCAGCAGGGCGATCAGCAGGAAGTCCATTCCTTGCAGACCTTCAAAGGCACCGCTGCCCAGCAGGTAGGCAAACAGGCCACCGGCCAGCAGGCCGCCCAGCAGGCCGCCCATCATGCCGCTCTTTTTCGGCGGAGTCTGGGCATTCAGTGTCGGATTCTTGTTGTCGACCGGTTTGGCCGCAGGCTGGGCCGGCGCAGTTTTGTAACTTTTACCAAAGGATTTGCCGCCGCCAAACTTCTTGGCTTCGGCGTGAGGTGCCCCCAGGCCAATGGCCAGGATCACGGCAAACAGGGTCAGCATCTTTTTCATTTTGACTCTTTTCACTCTCGTCTGTGGGTGGGGCATGCTCCGCTTTGGCAAGCTCAGCAAGGCGCATGGCAGGCTGCCTGTCCCTAATTGTGTCGCAGCTTGTATTCATCAATATCACCTCTGGCATGAATTATTCATGAACGAGGTTGTCGCGATGCGGCGTCAAACAAGAGGAGTAAACCGGATGAAAAGCAGAAGATTGAGTCGCAAGGAGCGCAAAATGCGAAGCAAAATCAAAATGGTCAAGGTAGAGCAGACACTGGTTTGGCCCTTTATGATGGTATGAGCCGCCAGATAGGGCTCGCCGTAGTTGGCTTTCTTTTGTAAAATTCCCGTCCCCTTCCCGCTGCGGTTTTTATGTGTATGGCAGAGCAAGTGACGGCGAAAAAAGACGCCAAGACACAACAGCTGAAAGTTCCTCCCCACTCTTTTGAGGCCGAACAGTCCGTACTGGGCGGCCTGATGCTGGATAACGATGCCTGGGATCGGGTTGCCGAACGGGTTATTGATCAGGATTTCTACAGCCGTCCGCACCGGTTGATCTTCCAGGCCATGACCCGCCTCTCCAACGCGGGCAACCCCATCGATCTCATCACCCTGCAGGAGGAGCTGGAGCGCTCCGAACAGCTGGAAGAGGCGGGTGGCTTCGCCTATCTGGTGGAGATCGCCAAGAACACCCCGAGTGCCGCCAACATCAACGCCTACGCCGAAATCGTGCGCGAGCGGGCGGTGGTGCGGGAGATGATCTCGGTCGCCAACGAGATAGTCGAAGCGGGTTACGAGCCACAGGGCCGTACCTCCGGCGATCTGCTGGATCTGGCCGAGAGCAAGGTATTCAAGATTGCCGAGCAACGCACCAGCGCCAACGAGGGGCCTCAGCCCCTGAAGCTGATCCTCGAGCAGACTGTCGACAAGATTGAAGAGCTGTTCAAGACCCCGCACAACGGGGTGACCGGGGTATCGAGCGGTTACAACGATCTCGACAAGATGACCGCCGGTTTGCAGCGTTCGGACTTGATCATCGTGGCGGCCCGTCCCTCCATGGGCAAGACCACCTTTGCCATGAATCTGTGCGAGCATGCGGCCCTCACTGCCGACAAGCCGGTGCTTATCTTCTCGCTGGAGATGCCCTCCGAGCAGATCATCATGCGTATGCTCGCCTCGGTCGGTCGCATCGATCAGACCAAGGTACGTACCGGTCAGCTCGATGACGAGGATTGGGCGCGCCTCTCCTCCACCATGGGATTGCTGCTGGAGAAGGGCAAGATGTATATCGATGACGCCTCCGGCCTCACTCCGACCGATGTGCGCTCCCGTGCCCGTCGGGTGGCACGCGAGCACGGTGGCCTATCCATGATCATGGTGGACTACCTGCAGTTGATGCGGGTGCCGGCGCTCTCCGATAACCGTACCCTGGAGATCGGCGAGATATCCCGCTCCCTCAAGGCGCTGGCGAAAGAGCTGCAGTGCCCGGTGGTGGCGCTCTCCCAGCTGAACCGAAGCCTGGAACAGCGGGCCGACAAGCGCCCGGTCAACTCGGACCTTCGTGAATCGGGCTCCATCGAGCAGGATGCGGATTTGATCATGTTTATCTATCGTGATGAGGTTTATCACGATGACAGCCCGGACAAGGGGATTGCCGAGATCATTATCGGCAAGCAGCGTAACGGCCCCATCGGCCGGGTGCGTCTCACCTTCCAGGGGCAGTTCTCCCGGTTCGACAACTACGCCGGCCCGGCGTTTGATGACGATTATTGATGTAAACCCAAGGTGATGGTGGTTTTGCCATTACCACAACTACCCTGACCGATAGCCAGTTATTGGCTGCCGCTCAGGGCCTGTTTTCCCGGTTCGACAATTATGCCGGTCCGGCCTTCGACGACGATAAGTGAGTGGCGGTCTTCTGCCCGATGAGGGGGAGACCATTTGTGCCCTCGTAAGGGAAAACCATGAAAGCGGCTACTGCCCAAATCAACACTGCGGCCTTGCGCCACAACCTCGCCGTGGTCAAGCGCCACGCTCCCGCTTGCAAGATCATCGCTGTGGTCAAGGCCAACGCCTATGGCCACGGACTGCTGCCGGTCGCCCGCACCCTGGTGGATGCGGATGCCTATGCGGTGGCCCGTATCGAAGAGGCGCTGATGCTGCGCTCCTGCGCCGTGGTCAAGCCCATCGTGCTGCTGGAGGGCTTCTTCTCCGCCGACGACCTGCCGGTGCTGGCGGCCAACAATCTGCAGACGGCGGTTCACACCTGGGAGCAGCTCGAAGCGCTGGAGCAGGCCGAGCTGCCAGCCCCCGTGGTGGCCTGGCTCAAGCTCGACACCGGCATGCATCGCCTCGGGGTGCGGGCCGACGAGATGCCCGCTTTTATCGAACGACTCGGCAAGTGCAAGAACGTGGTGCAGCCGTTCAACATCATGACCCACTTCAGCCGTTCCGATGAGCTGGAGCAGCCCACTACCCGCGAGCAGATCGACTTGTTCAGCAAGTTGACCGCACCGTTGGCGGGCGAGCGGGCCATGGCCAACTCGGCGGGCATTCTGGCCTGGCCAGACTCCCACTGCGACTGGGTTCGCCCCGGTGTCATCCTCTATGGCGTGTCGCCCTTCCCCAACACGGTAGCGGCCGATTATGGCCTGCAGCCGGTGATGACCTTGAAGACCCAGCTGATTGCGGTGCGGGATCACAAGGCGGGCGAGCCGGTGGGCTATGGCGCCAACTGGGTGTCAGATCGCGATACCCGGCTCGGGGTGATCGCCATCGGCTACGGTGACGGTTATCCGCGCATGGCGCCCAATGGCACATCCGTGCTGATCAACGGCCGCATCGTGCCGCTGGTGGGGCGTGTCTCCATGGATATGAGCACGGTGGATCTTGGGCCCGGCGCCACCGACAAGGCCGGGGACGAGGCGGTGCTGTGGGGCGAGGGGCTACCGGTAGAGCGGGTGGCCGACGAGATTGGCACCATCCCCTACGAGCTCATCACCAAGCTCACCTCCCGCGTCTTTATGGAGTACGTCTGATGTGGCAGCAGTGCCTGCTGACGTTGAAGCCCCGTTCGCGGGGCTTTCATCTGGTGACGGACGAGCTGGTGGCCAAACTGCCGATGCTGGCGGATTACCGGACTGGCATGGCGCATCTGCTGCTGCAACACACCTCCGCCTCGCTCACCCTCAACGAGAATTGCGACCCCAGCGTGCGCAGCGATATGGAGGCCCATCTGCACCGGCTGGCGCCGGAAGATGCCCCCTACTATCGCCACACCTATGAGGGGCCGGATGACATGCCTGCCCACATCAAATCCTCCCTGCTCGGGGTGAGCCTGCTACTGCCGATCCGTGACGGTCAGCTGGCACTTGGCACCTGGCAGGGGATCTGGCTTGGCGAACATCGCGTCGATGGTGGCGCCCGTAAGATGCTGGTGACCCTGCAGGGTGAGTAATCAGACTGCAACCAGCTGAAAGATGAAGATAAAAAAGAGGGATGGCGCCGAGCCATCCCTCTGTCGTTTCTACGGTTTTGTGAGCCATCCACCTGCCAGTGGTGAAACGCTTTTCGTGGCTCAGGCGACCTTGAAGGGGGTCAGCTCGGCCAGCGGGGCGGCGTCCATAAAGGCTTGCGGCTCCTGACCGTGTTTGAAGATCTTGAAGTCCTGCTCGCGGGCGCTCCAGTACTCCAGACGCTCGCTGCCGTTTTCTCCGGTGATTTGCAGCAGACTCGCTTCGCGCAGGGCCACCACATATTCGCTCGGGTTGATGGCGCAGAACTCGGCCAGACGCTCGTCGCGGGTCTCACCCATGTGGCCGCTGATGCTGGCATCCAGATAGTGCGGGTTGATCTGCAGCGGGAACAGGCCCAGCGCGGGCAGCACGGCGGCGTTGCAAACCGGCATGTCGTTGGTGGTGCGGATGCTCGGAGTCGCCACGTTGCAACCGGCGCTCCAGCCCACATAGGGGATGCCTCGTTCGCGCACGGCACGCTGGATCGGTACGATCAGGCCGTTTTCATGCAGCATCTGGTTGAGGCGCCAGGTGTTGCCGCCACTGATAAAGATGGCGTCGGCCTGATTGACGGTCGCGACCGGATCATCAAAGTGGTGAATGCTGATGGTCTCGATCCCGAGGCTCTCGGTAAGTTCGTTGGCACGGGCATCCCAGTCGCTGCGGATCACCGCATAGGGGATGAGCAGAATGCGCTTGACCTGTTTGCGAGCCAGCAGGCTTTGAACCCGATCTCGGGCCCAGCCGAGCAGACCCGGAAATTCGTTGGCTTTACCGTTGCTTAGCAGAAGCAGTTCCATCAGATATGTCCTCAAAAAGTGAAAGCGGAGGAGGGAGGGCCACCGGAGCCGCCGTGCGGCCGGATGGCAAGAGGAGGCATGCTACCACCATTGGCGCGGCGGTTCTGTGATCGCGAGGCCCATTCAACGGCTATGGAGGAGTTATGGATGGATAACTCAATGCCAGCTGGTGGATTAATAAGCAGCGCTCCGCTCGCTGCCATCGCCAATAAAAGACCCCGCCGCAGCGGGGTCATGGCAGAGTTAGTCGAGTTTGAGATCGACCCACACCATGCGGTGATCCGAACTGACTCCCTTGGCGATGCCGAGTTTCGCATCATAGACCAGGTGATAACCGGCCTCGAAGCTGGCAGGCCAGTAGACACCGCTCTTGACCGCGTTGAGGTTGGCGGAGGGGATGACGTGATCCAGCTGCAGCACGCTGCTATTGGTGATCCGCTCCGGGTTGGGGCGATTGAGGTTGCGTTTGCAGTCGGTCCCCTTGCTGACACACTCCGGGCCCCCTTCGCTGACCGGGATCAGGGTGCCATTGGTGATGGCCTGATTCATCAGCGGGTTGTTTAGCAGATCCTGAATGGCGGTCAGGTCACCGTCACCGGTGAGCGGATCGGCGTTGAGATCGCCGGCGATGACAAACTTGGCGTTTTTGGCCAGCCCACCCTTGGTGCCCTTGTCATCGGTCATGTAGTTGAGACCCTTGACGTAGTCGTTCCAGAAGGCGATCTCGGCGCGGTTGTGCTTGACGGTGTGACGCGCTGCGTTGGCAAAGATCGGTGGGGTCGGGTGGGAGATCAGGAAGTGGATCACCTCTTCACCCTTCTCGGTCTTGATGCGTACCGGCACATCGGCGTGGTTCTTGGAGGAGAGCGGGTACTGCTGCCAGGCCGCGTCTGAATACCAGGCATCACCACACTGGCGGCTGGCCGGGATCTTGACCTTGGGATTGTTGCAGTCATCGATGATGGGGTTCTGCTCGCCCGGCATATCCTTCCACTTGAAGTGCTGGAAGGTACGGATCTGCTTGGTGTCGATGGGGTATTTGGACATCACCGCAAAGGCGTACTGGCCGTGGTAGTTGCCAAAGCCCCAGGCATCGTCGGGGCCGCTGTTGACCTTGCCATCCAGATTGAGGTCATAACCGCTCATCAGGCCGGTGTTGGTGGCGAAGTTCTGCATCACTGGATAGCTGATGGCCGTCACCTCTACGTGCTGGGCATGGGCCAGATAGTTGTCGTTGAAGGCTTTCAGATCGGCAGTGCTCTCGCCTTTGCCGTCGTTGTCGAACTCGTTGAGCAGGAACACATCCGGGCGGGTGCGCTGGATGATCTCCGCCACGTTGCGGATCTGCTGCACGTTCTTGGCTTTGGTTTCAGTGGCGCCGCTCAGGCTCCCTTCGGCGAGGCGGGCTAGCAGGGCATCCTGCTCGGTGCGGGTCAGCGCCAGCTCACCGGTTAGCATACCGGCGGCAGTGCGATCAAAAGAGAGGTTGAAGGTGGCAAAACGAACCATGGGATCAGCTGCCTTTGAGTCGTTGTCGCTGTTGCAGCCAGCCAGCATCCCGAGGGAAATAGCGGCGGCCAGTAGGGGCTTGTTGATATTATTCATTGTAATTATTCCGTAGCATCAATGAGTTATGCCTTCTGTGAGGCGGCGTCATTATAAGTAGACGGTGATGCTGCGGGGGTTTTGCCTGAGCAAAGTGTGAGGATATTCACACCACATATCTGGCGATGATGAATGTTAGCAGGGCGATATGGGGTGTGAAAAACCGGTTTTTACGCTGCAGTTTCCGGGATGAATGGCGCGCTTCCAGCCGTTACCGCACTCTGAATTTGTCACACCACCATCGGCAGGCCGCTCTCGGGGTGATGGATCACCTGTGCCGGATAGTCATAGAGACGGGCGATGAGCTCAGGGGTCAGCACCTCGGCAGGCGTGCCATCGGCCATCAGCTTGCCCCGCTCCAGCATCACCAGCCGATCGGCATAGCGCGCCGCCAGATTGAGGTCGTGCAGCACCACCAGTACCGCTGTATTGCGGCTGGCCAGGGCGCGCGCCATGGTGAGCAACTGGTGCTGGTATTTCAGATCCAGCGCCGAGGTGGGCTCGTCGAGCAGCAGCAGGCGGGGTTGCTCGGCTTGCTCGGTCGGGGAGGGGGCCTGCCAGATCTGCGCCAGCACCCGGGCAAACTGCACCCGCTGCCGCTCGCCGCCGGAGAGACCGGGATAGAGCCGCTTGGCCAGATGCTCGACCCCGGCATGAGTCATGGCCGCCGCCACAATCTCGTCGCGCCGCGCCGCCGGTTCACTGTGGGGCAAGCGCCCCATGGCGACCACTTCTTCGCAGAGAAAGGGGAAGTTGAGTGAGGAGCTTTGCGGCAATACCCCGAGCCGGTGGGCCAGCTGGCTGCTGTCCCACTGCTGGCGATCCGCGCCAAACAGGGTGATGGAGCCCTCATATTCCAGCTCGCCGGTCAGGCACTTGAGCAGCGAGCTCTTGCCCGCCCCGTTGGGGCCGAGCAACGCGGTGAGGGTGCCGCTCTCGAGACTAAGATCGAGCCCATCCAGGATCTGGCGCTGGCCCCGGCGCAGGCTGAGTCGGCTGCAGTTCAACAGGGGGGCGGAGAGTGAGGATGAGAGTGGTTGCATAACAGTCCGTATCACAGGGTGCGGCGGCCTTTTACCAGCAGCCAGATGAAGAAGGGGGCGCCGAGCAGAGCGGTGATGATGCCCACCGGCAGCTCGGCCGGGGCCTGCAGGGTGCGTGCCAGCATATCGGCTGCCAGCAGCAGGGCGGCGCCAAGCAGGGCCGAGAGTGGCAGCAACCTGACATGGTTGGGGCCCGCCAGCAGGCGCACCAGATGGGGCACTACCAGCCCGACGAAGCCGATCATCCCCGATACCGCCACCGCCACCCCGACGCCCGCGGCGGTGAGCAGAATCAGGCGACGTTTGAGGGATTGCACATTGACCCCCAGATGACGGGCCTCTCCTTCACCCAGCAGCAGGGCGTTGAGGGGATTGGCATCTCGCATAAAGAGCCACAGCAGGGCCGCCAGGGTGAGCAGGGCCAGCGCCACATCGGCCGGTTTGCCTGCTGCCAGCGTTCCCATCTGCCACAGGCTCAGGTTGCGCAGCATCTGATCGTCCGCCAGATAGGTGAGCAGGCCGATCACTGCACCGGAGAGCGCCGTGATGGCGACCCCGGCCAGCAGCATGACGGTGACCGAGGTGCCTCCCTCACGGGTGCCGAGCAGATAGACCAGGGTGGTGGTGAGCGCGCCGCCGAGAAAGGCGAGCAGCGGCAGCAGACCAACCCCGATGGTGGCTTGCAGCTGCTGGCCGAGGGGGGCCAGCAGCACGATGGCGAGCGCCGCACCGAGCGCCGCACCGCCGGAGACACCTATGATGCCGGGGTCAGCCAGGGGGTTGCGAAACAGCCCCTGCATCACGGCGCCACAGAGCCCGAGGATCCCCCCCACGGCGATGCAGAGCAGGGTACGAGGCAGGCGAATTTCCTGCACGATCAGCAGCTTGTGTGACTCAATCCCGCTCTCCTGCCCGGCAAACAGCGCCCGCAGACTCTCGCCCAGGGTGAGAGTCATGGGGCCGGTTGCCAGCGAACCGAGCAGCAACAGTGCCAGTGCGGCCGTGGTGAAGGCCAGCAGCCAGGAGAGGGGTAACCGCATCATGACCCCTGCTTGATCCACTGGGCGATCTGGTTCGCCTGTTGCAGGGAGTTGAGGCTCAGGCCCCCTTGCAGGGCGTGGCCATCGATGGCGTGAATGGCGTTACGCTTGCCAGCCGGGGTGGCGGCCAGGGCGGGCACTTCTGCCAGCACCTTGGCCGGGTCGGCATATTGCTGCCAGTCACGACCGCTGACCAGTACCAGATCGGGCTGCATCTCGATGAGGGATTCTGCGGATACCGGCTTGTAGTTGCGCAACTCGGCGACCGGATTGATGCCGCCCGCCAGCGAGATCAGCGCGCTGGCAGTGGTGTCACCCCCGGCGATGCTGGTGGGTTGCCCCTTGTGCAGCAGCAGGAAGGCGACCTTGAGCGGTTTGTTCTGTTTGGCTTGCGCCGCCAGCTGATCGGTCTGAGCCTGGATCTCTGCCTTCAGGCGATCGCCAGCGGCTTTGTCGCCCAGCAGGCTGGAGAGGGTGTCGATACGCTGGTTGAGGTTAGCGAGGGTTGGCGCGGTATCCAGCACTTCCACCTTGACCCCGGCACGGCGCAGCTGATCCAGGGTCGGGGCCGGGCCCATCTCGTCGCTGCCCACCAGTCGGGTGGGGGATAGGCTCAGGATCCCTTCGGCGGCCAGTGCTCGGTGATAACCCACCTTGGGCAACCCTTTTGGCAAGGGGCTGCTGACATCGGTGGCGATCAGGCTCGATTCACCGCCAAGGGCCAGAATGAGTTCTGTGGTGGCGGGGCCGATACTGACGATACGCTCTTTCTGTCCGTCGGTGGCAACGGCAGAGAAGGGGGACAGTGAACTGCAGAGCAGGGTGATGGCGAGGGCAAGACGACGGCCCATGCTAACCTCCGAAGGGGTGAATGAAACGGGTGTGCCGCCGAGAATATCAAGGCTTTGGAAAAAATGCACTGATAATGATAGCAATTATCAATTGCATTGATTCCGGTGCTTTATTAGAGTAGCCGCCATGATAAACAGCGGGACAACATGGTCCCGCAAAGGGAGAAAACATGAGCATTGCACAACGCATTCACGCGCTGCTGGAGCAGGATCCCGGCGCTCATCCGTCCACCCTGGCGGCCCAGCTCGCCATCAGCGAATGGGAGGTGGTTCGCCATCTGCCCGCCGAGCTGGTGACCCTGCTGCCCGCCGATCGCGCACAAGGTCTGCTGGAAGATCTGGCCGATTGGGGCCCGGTGACCACCATCGTCGAATCAGAAGGTTCCATCTTCGAGGTAAAAGCCCCCTTCCCGAAAGGCAAGGATGCACGCGGTTACTACAACCTGATGGGCCGCGACGGTGAGCTGCATGGTCACCTCAAGCTCGACAACGTGGCGGGGATTGCGCTGGTCAGCAAGCTGTTCATGGGCAAGGAGGGGCACTCCTTCCAGTTCTTCGGTCACTCCGGCCGCTGCATTTTCAAGGTCTATCTGGGTCGCGACGAGAAACGCCAGCTGCTGGCCGATCAGGTCACCCGTTTCATGGCGCTGCGCCACAACTCTCAAGAGGAAGTCAAAGCATGAGTGAACGTCAGGAGCGTCTGCAAAACCGCCTGCAACCGGAGATCCGCGAGTTTCGCGACAGCTGCCGCACCTTGCAGCTCGCCACCGTCGATGGCGAAGGCAATCCCAACGCCAGCTATGCCCCGTTCGTGCTACAGGAAGATGGCTACTATGTGCTGATCTCCGAGATCGCCCGCCACGCCCGCAACCTGCAACAGGTGCCGCGGGTATCCCTGATGCTGATCGAGGATGAGAGCGGTGCCCGCGAGCTGTTTGCCCGCAAGCGTTTGACCTTCGATGCGGTGGCTGAAGTGGTGGCCCGTGACGACGCTCGCTGGAGCAAGGCGGTGGCGGCGCTGGAGGGGCGTTTTGGCGAGATCATCAAGGGTCTCTCCAACCTCAAGGATTTCAAACTGTTCCGCCTCAAGCCGGAACAGGGGCTGTTCGTCAAGGGCTTCGGCCAGGCGTTCGCGGTCTCCGGTGACGAGCTGGTGGATTTCGTCCATCTGGTGGAAGGGCACAAGCGCATCGACACCGGTGCCGAGCTCACCAGCCCTGCCGATGCGCCGGTCTGATAATCTCTGTCGACCACGACAGCCGTCATAACAAAACGGGCAGCCAATTGGCTGCCCGTTTTTATTGCGTTATCTCATCCGCCAGTTCAATCCTGCCAGCTGGCCTTGTTGGGAAAAGCGCGACGATCGGCGTCGGTGGCCGTTTCGTTGCACTCTCCCCGCACCTTCCAGGAGGTCTGGCTCAGCACTATGTAGCCCTGGCGGCAATACTGCTTGGTCGCCAGGGTCTCGGTCAGCAGGTTCTCCTGCAACGCTTCCCGCTGCTCCAGCAATCGTTGACTCTGGGCCGCCGAGAGGCCGCGCGGTAAGGTGTCGTTGGGGGCAGCTTCAAAGGTGAAGCGCTTGCTCCCCTCCTCGTTGATGTGGGTCAGAAACAGGGGCTCCGGCCCGTCATACTTCTGTCCGGGCAAGCTGGAGCAGGCCGACAGCAGGGGAACAATCAACAACAGGGTGGCAGACAACAGGCGCACGACAGACTCCAGTGAGAAACGAGGCGAGGCTCGCAGATTAGCACGGCTGCTGGGCGGGTGTTACTGCCAGCAGCTCGTCGGTGGTGAGCAGGGTCACATTGCGCCCCTCCGGCAGGCTGAGGTGGCGCCACATCCAGTGATGGTGCTCGGTGATCTGGGCCGCGCTCAGGTGGGGGCGATCGGCGGTGGTGTGACCATCGCTCAACACCAGCACCTCGTACCCATGGGAGGCGGCACTGCGCACTGTGGTATCGACGCAAAAATCGGTGGCACAGCCACAGAGAATGAGTCGATCGACCGGCTGCTCGGCCAGCAGGAAGGCGAGCTCGGTATCGAGAAAGCTGTCACATGCTGTCTTGCGCACCCGGCTCTCTCCCTTGGCCGGTTGCAGCGCACTGTGCAACTGCCAACCCGGGGTGCCCGGTTCCAGTTCGGTACCGGGGGGCGAGTCATGCTGGATATAGATGACCCGTCCCTGTTGCTGCCTGACATGGGCCGCAGCCCGATTGATATTGGCCAGCACCTGCTCCTGGCGGTAACGGGGCTCGTTGAACAAGCCTTGCTGCACATCGATGATCAGTAACACATCCATATTTTACCCGCCGTTTCCTGGAAGATTAGGGTTGCAGCCACTGGCTGCAGTCACGACTGCGGGATTGATGCAGCGCGCCCATATCTTGCTTCATCTCGTCACTGTTTTGCCAGCGCTTAGGCAGCGGCATGATGGTTACCTGCACATCGGCTGCGCGATCTGCAACAGAGGTCTCATCTGTACGAGGCACGACCAGCGCTACCTTGAGGGCAGGATTGCGGCTGGCGATGCGACTGGCGAGCCCAAGCCCTCCCTCGACGTGGAAATTGCCGGCGATATGCATGATCTGCTGGCCCGGGTGCTTGGCGAGATAATCCACCATGCTCTCGGCCATGGTGTCATCCCAACTGGTCTGGGCGGCGAAGCGGCGGGCGTTGCTGTCGGCATCGCCGTGGTGCATGGAGGCCATAAATTTCTGGCGATAGGGATCATCCCCCAGCGTCAGCTGGCGGGCCAGCTGGCTGCGACGTGTGGCGGGCAGTTTGTCGAGCCACTCAGCCCCCTCCTGACCGACACAGCTCACCAGCGGCTTGGGGGCGTTGGCGGCGATCACCGGCATCTGGTGCGCTTTGGCAAACTCCACCAGCGGGCGATAGTCGCTCGGATAGTTGGGCCAGGCGTTGCCTTCGCGGATCAAGGCCGCTTCACCAATCTGGTTCGCCAGATAGGCATCCAGCGTCTTCTGATCGGCGCGGCTGAACTGCTCCATGGAGAGGACCAATGGCCGACCGTGCTGCTGACCTGCGGTGTAGAGCCCGCTCAGCAGGCTCGATTGCAACAGATGCACGGCGGGATGGCTGTGCAGCTCGCCCACCAGAATGATGTCGGCGTCGGCAATTCGCGCGATTGCCTGCTCCAGCGTCAGGTCTGCATCTCCCTCGCTACTTAGCCGGTAGTCATAGAGCGTCTGCAACTGTGATGACACGGTTGGCTGGGTTGGGGTGGCACAGGCTGCCAGCAGCAGCGGCAGGGCGAGCAGGGGAAGTCGTCTAATCATGGGATCTCACGGCTGATATGCCCGGATGCCGGTGCATCTCGGGGGGCTAATAGAGAATAAGGGCAACACAGGGCGACAGTGTAAAACCAATTTGGTTCAAAACAAATGAGAATGATTTCGTTTCTTGTTGATCTTTGTCGAGAGCCGGGTAATATGCGGCCTGTTTGATAACAGTTCTCAATAAGGATTCGCTGTGACCCATCATAACGCACTCTCTCTGGTTGCCCTCGCTGTGGCGGCCGGTCTCTCCTCCCAGGTCTTTGCTGCCACCCAGAAGGCGGATGAAGTCGTGGTCGTCAGCGGCTCACGGATGGAGCAAAAACTGGAAGATGTCTCCGGCCCCATCTCGGTGATCACCGCCAAGCAGATTGAAGAGCAGGTCGTCACCAACGTCGCCGACCTGTTCCGCTACGAACCCGGTGTGACCGTGCTCGGCGGTCAGGGGGATGCGCAGACCTTTATCATCCGCGGCATGGGGGAAAACCGGGTCAAGGTGGTGCGCGACGGTGTGCGCCAGAACGATGCTTACAGCAAGGGCGGTGTTGGCCAGAGCTACTTCGATACCGACATGATCAAGCAGGTAGAAGTGGCCAAGGGGCCGGCGTCTGCCGCCTACGGCTCCGATGCGCTGGGTGGCGTGATTGCCATCACCACCAAGGATGCCAGCGACTTCCTCAAGGGCAAGGATAGTTATCTGGATGTGACCAGCGGTTACGCCTCCAGCAGCCACCAGAAGATGGCGGGCTTTACCGGCGCCTTACGCACTGGTGAAGTGGAGAACCTGCTGCGCTACACCTGGCGCGATGGCGGTGTGACCCAGAATTTCGACTCCACCAAGAACGACTTCGATATCGGTACCCACGCCCTGCTGCTCAAGAGCAAGTGGAACCTCTCCGATGAGCAGTTCCTCAAGCTGACCGTTGACTACCTGACCGATGGCGAGGAGCCGGATGCGGTCAAGCTCAACAAGGTCGGTACCGGTACTGCCCGTGTCTTTGATCAGCCCATCACCGACAAGCAGACCGACAACCTCTCTGTGGTGCTGGATCACGGCATCGCGCTGAATCAAGGCTGGGCCGATCGGATGGATAGCAAGGTCTACTTCGCCCGCACCAAGCAGACACTGGATCAGTACGCCTCATCCAAGTATCCGGTCAGCCCCGGCAACCCCTATGTGACCAAAAACTCGCTGGATCACAACGTGTTCGATCAGAAGAACATCGGCGCCCAGCTGCAGTTCCACAAGGCGGTCGCCAACCACCGCCTGGCCTGGGGGGCTGAATACGAGCACACCGACAACGAACGTACCCGTTACAAGGGGCCGACGACTCCCGGTGATTTTGTCGGCTACAACGAGCTGAGTTTCCCGGCTACCACCAGCGAGCGCAGTGCCCTGTGGGCCTTTGACGAGATCAAGTTTGGCGAGCGCTGGGTGCTGACCCCGGGTGCCCGTTATGACTACTACCGGATGACCCCGGACAACGATCCGGCCTACACAGGCGACAAGCTGCACAAGTTCTCGGAAGGGGAGTTGTCACCCAAGCTGGGTTTGGTGTTCAAGGCCCACGAGGCGGCTAACCTGTTCGCCCAGTACAGCCACGGTTTCAAGGCCCCCATGTATGACAGCGCCTTCTCCACCCTGAACCATCAGGCGTACGGCTATCGCATCGAGCCCAACCCGAACCTCAATCCGGAGAGCAGCGACGGCATCGATCTCGGCGTACGTGGCAGCAGCAATGGCTTCAGCTATGAAGTAGCCAGCTTCTACAACAAGTTTGAAGACTTCATCGAGATGGTTGAAGTGGGCAAAGAGGGGAGAACCGCTGTCTACCAGTACCAGAACCTGAGCAAGGCGACCACCAAAGGGGTCGAAGCCAAGGCGGATTACTGGCTCAACGACATCGTCAATGTATGGGGCAACCTCGCCTACATCGAAGGTAAGGATGGGGATGGAAACTACATCAACAGCCTGAGCCCGCTCAATGGCTCGATCGGTGTGCGTCTGGAACAGTCCCAATGGAACTTTAACACCGCGCTGCGCTTTGCTGATGACATGGACAAAGTCCGTAAAGACAGCAAAGGCAACGATTACGTGAAGAGCGCCGGTTGGGGTGTTGTGGATATGTACGCCCAGTTCAACCCGATGACCGATCTGCAGCTCAACGTCGGGGTCTTCAACCTGTTTGACAAGGAGTACACCAGCTACGAGCGCATCGCCGGTCGTGCCGAGGGCTCCGATAACAGCATGATGACCGAACCGGGCCGCAACCTGAGTGCACGGGTCAAATACGTATTCTAAAGAGCAAACAACAGACGCAGATGATCAAAGGGGCTTCGGCCCCTTTTTTGTCGCCGCCATGTTGTGACGATGGAGCAGAGCAGATGTTTGCCTAAAAAAAGAAACCCGCCATGGGCGGGTGGAAGGATTGCAACACTAACCAGGAGGAGGTGTTACCAGGTAGACCCCGCTTCTTCGGTAATAGTTCAATTTTATTGAAGTTTTTTCGTTTTCTTCGCGGGGTTTCCATCGGGATCTGCGGTGGAGGATGGGTTATCATTCTGCTCCCGTCATCCGGTTGCAGAGGATCTATGCCCGCGTTCTCCTGGTTAGCGCTCTTTTTCGGCGCCTTCTATTTTGTCTACGGTGCTTACTTGCCGTTCTGGTCGCTCTGGCTGGAGGGGGTGGGCGTCAGCGCCGAGATGATTGGTCTCCTGCTGGGGGCGGGGATGGCGATCCGCTTTGCCGGCAACCTGATGGTGATGGGGCAGATCAAGGGGGCGGGCCATCTGCTGCCGGTTACCCGGTTGCTCTCCCTGCTCAGTCTGCTGGCGTTTCTCGGCTTCTATCTCAGTCATAACCTCTGGTGGCTGGTGGGCTTGACCCTGCTGGCGAATTTTATCTATCCGACCCTGATGCCGGTGGGGGAGGCGCTGGCGACCCGCATGGTGGTGCAGGCGCACCTCGATTACGGCAAGGTGCGGCTGTGCGGCTCCTTTGCCTTTATCGTCGCCTCTACCCTGGTGGGGGCGCTGGTGGGCAACTTCGGTAGCGACTGGATTTTGCACACCATGGTGGCGGGGCTGGTGCTGATGCTGCTGCTCAGCTGGTTGCCGCTCTATCCGGCGCCACAGGATAGTCAGGGCGAGCGGGCCAAGGCCTCTTTGCTGGCGACTCTGCGCAGCGCACCGGTGCGCCGTTTCCTGCTGCTGACAGCTCTGCTGCAGGGGAGCCACGCCGCCTATTACGGTTTCAGCGCCATCTACTGGAAGGCGCAAGGGTATAGCGGCACCATCATCGGCTATCTCTGGGCGCTCGGAGTGGTGGCGGAGATCTGTATGTTTGCCGCCGACAAGCGTTTTTTGCAGCGCTTTGGCGCCCAGAGTCTCTTTATCGCCGGTGCCATCGGTTGTGTGGTGCGCTGGGTATTGCTGGGTGCCTCGACCGAGCTATGGGTGCTGGTGCTGGGGCAACTGCTCCACTCGGTGACGTTCGGCATGAGTCATCTGGGGGCGGTGCGTTTCATGACTCGCCAGCTGCCCGCCGAGCAGTTGATCCCGACCCAGGCGCTCTATGCGGCCCTTGGCCTCGGCATGACGGTGGCGGCCCTGATGGCACTTTGCGGCGTGCTGTTCGAGCCTCTCGGCGGCGGCATCTTCTTCCTGATGGTGCTGGTGGTCTTGCCGGTGTTCTTCCTGCGGCTGCGCCCCTTTGCGCCGTCTGCGCAGGAGAGGGCTCCGGCCTGATAGTTGTCTATTTGAATCATCACCTAACAAAAGGGAGAGCCACGGCTCTCCCTTTTTCGTTGCTGCGGTTGCGCTGTTACTGCTGCTCGCCCAGATAGAGGCGGCTGAGGCGGCGCCAGGTGTCCGAGCCGATGGTGCCGGCAAGCAGCCCATTGGATGCAGCATCAAAGCGGCCATCCGGCAGCCAGCCCAGTTGGGGCAGCAGTTGCGCCAGCGTCACGTCATTGTGCTGCAGCTCCCGCTCCAGCGCTTCCCAGAAGGCGCTCCCCTTGACGTAAAAGAGCGGGTAGTAGGAGCGATCGCCCGTCAGTACCTCGCGAGCTGCCCGATAGAGGCCGCTCTCGCTATGGGGCAGCTGTTTGCCCTGCTCGGCCAGCTCGTTGACCGCCGTGACTTGATGCAGCCGAAAGCGGCGCAGCGCTTTGATAGCGAGGTACTCGGCGAGGCTCTCATTGACCCAGGTGGGTTGTGGAGCAGAGTGGCGAGCGCTGAGGATATGCACCGCCTCGTGGGCCGAGGTGCGCAGCAGGCGCAAGGGGGCCTGTGGCGTCGGTTTGCCAGCCTCGGTGGGGTAGTTGGCGACAAACACCTGATCTCCGGCGGCGCCGCCGAGGGAGCGGGTCGCCACATCCCGCCCCAGCCACACCAGTTGCCATGGATGAGTGGGCGGATCCACATCGAGCTGGAAGGCCAGATAGTCGATGATCTCATTCAGTTGCTGCTGCAAGGCCGACAGATCGAGCTGATTGGCGGTCTCGTCATGGCTCAGCACCAGCAGCGGATCCGGCTTGGTGACGGGCACTGTGTCCAGACCAAACGGCAGGATCAGCGGCGGCTGGTTGACATCCGGCAGTGGTTGGCAGCTGCCATCCGGCAGACAAACCTTTCCTTGGCGGCTCCCCATCTGGCGCACAAAGTTACCCCACTCGGTCAATAGCCACTGGTTGGGAGCAAACAGAAGCGACTGTTGGGCCGAGGCATCTGCACCCTCTGCCGGAGCTGGTGTGAGCGTGATCTGCCAGCCGATCTCCTTGCAAGAGAAGGGCTGGTTGAGGGCAACCGGCTGGTTGTTTGCAAGGCAGACCAGCGCGGGGGAAACCGCCGTGGCACTGCCCGGCAACTGACGAGCGGGGAGCAGGGTAAAGGGAGGCTTGCCCTGCATGGTGAGGCGCACTTGCAGCACATTGGCGCTGGCGCCCTGCTCGATAAGGTAGCGGGGGCCGCTCGCGTCATTGCCAGCGCAGGCCCACAGCGGCAGCAGCCACAGGGCAAACAGGGTGATATGACGACTCATAAGAGGGTTAGCGCTCCTGCTCGTAGCCCAGCAGATCGCCGGGCTGGCATTTGAGTTCACGGCAGATGGCCTCCAGGGTGGAGAAGCGCACCGCCTTGGCGTGGCCATTCTTGAGGATCGAGAGGTTGGCCTCGGTGATGTCGATGCGCTGGGCCAGTTCGCGGGCGGTCATTTTGCGCTCGGCCAGCAGGGCATCGAGTCGGATGATAATGGGCATATGTTCCTCACACCGTCAGTTGCTGTTCATCGGCTAGCAGTTTTGCCTCGCGCATGACCAGTGCCAGCGCCAGTACGATCAGTCCCGCCAGCAGTACCCGGAAATCTGAGGTACTCAGCGCTATGGTACCGAGTACTTCCGGGCCTCTCATGGTGAGCACCGTATCCAGCAAGGGGGTCAGGATCAATTCGACCAGGAAGGTTGTACAGAGCAGCACTCCGATCTGCCGATAGCGGCGGATCTGCTCGAAGGTGAAGAGCAGACCGGCGCGGTAGCCACGAAACAGCTGGCGCAGTTGCCAGAGCATCATCATAAAGACCAGATCCGGCAACAGCTGTACCAGGGTGCCTAGCAGCCGGGTGGAGAAGTGAAGGGGATAGTCGGCAGGATTGATGCCGGGGCGGCTCAAGATGGTGTTGAGCTTCTCCTGCAGAAAATCGGCGCCACCGAAGGGGGTCCACACCTCCAGCAAGGTGATCAAAGGGGTCGCCAGCAGTGCCAGCAGTAGCAGCCATTCGATCAGCATGCTCGAGCGTTCGAGTTTGTTGGAGATCATCTCATTCCTCACTGTGATGGTTTTATCTGAAAGGTAAAGTTTATCGTTTATCAATATTTACATCGGCAATATTTATTGTTTTACGATATACAGTCAAGATGAAACTTATTGAAAAACGATAATTTCAATCTGTCCGAAGGGGATGACTTTTGGCTGCAGCCTCTCTAGACTGGCGAGGTTGTATACAAAAACTCAACATGGACAAGGAGTTATCGATGCACCAGGGATGGCTGCTGATCGGATTGTCGCTCACCTATCTGGGGCTGCTGTTTCTGATCGCCTTCGTGGCTGACAAGCACAAACGGCACCGTCTCAAGGGGCAACCGCTGCTCTACAGCCTGTCGCTGGCGGTCTACTGCACCTCCTGGACCTTCTTCGGCACCGTGGGGCAGGCGAGTGAATCGCCCTGGTCGCCGGTGCCCATCTACCTTGGCCCCATGCTGGTCTTTCTGTTTGGCTGGCGGCTGCTGGCCCGCCTTATTCTGGTGGCCAAGCGCGAGCACATCACCTCCATCGCCGACTTTATCGCCGCCCGTTACGGCAAATCCCAGCGGCTCGCCATGGTGATCGCCCTCATCGCCATCATGGGGATCCTCCCTTATCTGGTGTTGCAGCTCAAAGCCATCGTCACCGGGCTGGATCTGCTGATGGTCAACAGCGGCGGCATCAGCCCGACCAGCAATACCAGCGAGCTGGCGCTCGGGGTCACCCTGCTGCTGGCGCTGTTCAGCATCCTGTTCGGTACCCGCCATCTCGATGCCACCGAGCACCACAGGGGGATGGTGGTGGCCATCGCTTTCGAGTCGGTGGTCAAATTGCTGGCCTTTATCGCGGTGGGGGGCTTCGCCCTCTGGCTGATCCTGAGCAAACCGGGCGAGGCTCACGAACAGGTGACCCGCGACTTCTTTGCACAGGTGGTGGCGGTGAGCCCCGGCAACCTGCTGGAGCTTGCCATCTATACGGTGCTGGCGATGTGCGCCGTCATCTGCCTGCCGCGCCAGTTTCATGTGACTGTGGTGGAGAACAATCAGGGGCAGGATCTGCACTGGGCGCGCTGGATCTTCCCGCTCTACCTGTTCGTGATGGGGCTCTTTATCTGGCCGCTGGCACTGGCGGGCAAGCAGTGGGTGGGGGCTGACATGGCCTCCGACACCTATGTGATCAGTCTGCCGATGGCCCTCGGTTTCGATGGCATGGCGATGCTGGCGTTTCTCGGCGGCACCTCGGCGGCCACCGGCATGGTGATCGTCTGCACCATCGCACTGGCGATCATGGTGAGCAACGATCTGGTGCTGCCGGTGCTGCTGCGCCGCTTCTGGCGGCAGGGGCGCGACGAGCGGCTGGTTCGGCTGCTGTTGCAGGTGCGCCGTGGCGCCATCCTGCTGATCTTGCTGGCGGCCTGGGGGCTCTACCTCTGGCTCGGGGATCTCACCAGCTTGTCGCGCATCGGCTATCTCTCCTTTGGCGCGGTGGCCCAGTTTGCGCCGGCCCTGCTGCTCGGTCTCTACTGGCGTCACGGCAATCGTAAGGGGGTTTATCTTGGGTTGAGCCTCGGGGTGAGCCTCTGGTTCGTGACCCTGCTGGTGGAGAGCGGGCTGCTTGCCGGTTCACCGCTGGCCGAGCTGCTGGCGCCGCCGGACTGGCCCGCGTTTCGCGAGCTGAGTCTCGGAGCCTGGTGCATCTTCCTGAGCCTGCTCTTCAACCTGCTCGGCTATGTGGCAGGCTCGCTGCTGTCGCGCCCTGCGGTGAGCGAGCGGCTGCAGGCCGCCAACTTTGTCGGCAAGCCGAGCCGCGATACCGCCGCCCTCTATCAGGCGCGGGTCTCGGTCAAGGAGCTGGAGATGCTGGCGGCCCGCTTCGTCGGCTCAAGCCGGGTCAAGCGCGCTTTTGGTCGCTTCGCCGGTGAGCGGGGCGGCACCCTGGCGCCCCAGATGCAGGCCTCGGCCGAGCTGATTGCCCACACCGAACGGCTGCTGGCGGGGGTGTTTGGTACCTCGTCGGCGCGGTTGGTGCTCGCCTCGGCCCTGCAGGGGCGCAACATGCAGCTCGAGGAGATCGCCACCATAGTCGATGAGGCCTCCGACGTGTTTCGCTTCAACCGCGGCCTGTTGCAGGGGGCGATCGAGCATATCGGGCAGGGGATCTCGGTAGTGGATCGGGAGCTCCGGCTGGTGGCCTGGAACCGCCGTTACATCGAGCTGTTCCACTATCCGCCGGGGCTTATTCAGGCAGGGCGCCCCATTGAAGAGATCATCCGCTACAACGCCCAACAGGGGCTCTGTGGCCCCGGAGATATCGAGGATCACGTGGCGCGGCGGGTCGCCTTTATGAAGCGGGGCAGCGCCCATATCTCGGCGCGGGAGCGCCCGGACGGGCGGGTGATCGAGATGCAGGGCAACCCTATGCCCGCCGGCGGTTTTGTCATGACCTTTACCGACATCACGCCGTTTCGCGATGCGGAGCGGGTGCTGCGCGAAGCGAACGAACATCTGGAGGCGCGGGTGGCCGAGCGTACCCGTGAGCTCTCCGAACTCAACCGCCAACTATTGCTGGTGAACCAGCAGGTGGAGCGGGCCAATCAATCCAAGAGCCGTTTTCTGGCGGCGGTCAGCCATGATCTGACCCAGCCCCTCAATGCGGCCAAGCTGTTTACCTCCTCTCTGCTGGAAATGTTGCCCGATGCTGGCGAGCAGGCCCGCATCGCCCGCCATATCGATGATGCGCTGGGGGCGACCGAGGATCTCATCACCGATTTGCTCGATATCTCGCGGCTCGAAGCGGGCAAGTTCAAGGCCAAGAAGCTCGACTTTGCCCTGCGCGATCTGCTCGACAACCTCAAGGCGGAGTTTGGCGTGCTGGCCCAGGCGGGGGGGATCCACTTCTCGGTGGTGGAGAGCAAGCACGCGGTGCACAGCGATGTGCGGCTGCTGCGCCGGGTGCTGCAGAACTTCCTCACCAATGCGTTTCGCTACAACCCGGGCGGCCGGGTGCTGCTTGGTTGCCGCCGGATGGGGGATAAGATCCGCATCGAGGTATGGGACAACGGCCCCGGCATCCCGCAAGACAAACAGGAGGCGATCTTCGACGAATTCTCCCGCCTCGATCACTCCCGCACCGCCAAGGAGCAGGGGCTGGGTCTGGGGCTTGCCATCGCCCGCGGCATCTCGCAGGTGCTCGGTCATCAGCTCACATTGCAGAGCTGGCCGGGCAAGGGATCGGTCTTTGCGGTGACCCTCAATCTGGCGACCCGGCCGGTCACGGCCCATCAGCTGGCGGCGCCGGTGGTGCGTGACAGCCAGCTGGAAGGTGTAGCCGTGCTCTGTATCGACAACGAGCGGGACATTCTGACCGCCATGAGCACCCTGCTTGGCCGCTGGGGCTGCGAGGTGCGTTGTGCCGTCGATCTGGCTGAGGCCGAGGCGCTGGTGGCAGACGGGTTTGTGCCGAGACTTGTGCTCTCCGACTACCACCTCGACGATGGCAAGACCGGGTTGGAGGCGCTCGCTGCCCTGCAACGAGTGTGTGGCGACGAGCTGGGGGGCATCATCATCAGTGCCGATCGCAAGAGCGAGTTGCAGGCGCAGATCCGCGAGCGGGGGTATGGCTACATCAGCAAACCGGTCAAACCGCTCAAATTGCGGGCCCTGATGAACAGCCTGCTGCTGCGCTAGCCGCATCCGGAGCGGCAAGCCGTGAACCGGCTCACAAAACCGCGCAATGATCCTCTGGCCCGTGGTCATGGATGAATGCCGAAAACAGAGATTTATTGGCGAAGATCTCTTCATCTTCCAGCGCAATCGCCGCCAGTTACAGTATTGGCTTGCCACTGTCGTTCAACGCCGACAGTGGCAGACCGGATTGGCTCACTCTATAGTCGGGATGCGATTTTTTGCATCGCAAATGAAGTAACCGAAGGGCAAACCGATCGCAAGGTCGGGACGCAAAGCTTCCGGTCCAGGGATGAGCCGTACTTGAGATAGCGGGGCCACCACAGGTTGTTGTGCACCTTTGCCAAGAGGCCGCACTGCCGTCTGCGTTACCTGTCAGGGCGTAGCCCTTTTCGTTGCCAACATAACGAAATAGGGAAATAAAAAAATGCTAAGTCCAAAGCCTACCATGCTGGCCCTCGCGGTCGGTCTGTGCTGCGCCTCGTCCGCTTATGCTGCGGCGCCCGGCAAGCCGACCATCGGATGGGGCCCCACCAAGTTTTCCATCGTTGAAGTCGATCAGGCGGCCACTGCTTACAACAATCTGGTCAAGGTAAAGGATGCCGCCGATGTGGAGGTGAACTGGAACCTCTGGAGCGGCGATCTGGGCCAGAGTGCCAAGGTGCTGCTCAATGGTCAGGAGGTGTGGTCCGGCCCCTCGGCCGCAGCGGGCAGCGCCAAATTCAAGGTGAAGAAAGGGGGGCGCTACCAGATGCAGGTGGCGCTGTGCAACGCCGATGGCTGTACCCTCTCTGATGCCAAGGAGATCGTGGTCGCCGATACCGACGGCAGCCATCTGGCGCCACTCAAGGCGCCGCTGCAGGAGAACAACAAGCCCTACGCCAACAAGTCCGGCAAGGTGGTGGGGACTTACTATGTGGAGTGGGGGGTCTATGGCCGCAAGTTTACGGTGGACAAGATCCCGGCCCAGAACCTGACCCATATCCTCTATGGCTTCACCCCCATCTGCGGCGGGGATGGCCTCAACGACAGCCTCAAGGAGATCGAAGGGAGCTTCCAGGCGCTGCAACGGGCGTGCGCCGGCCGGGCGGACTTCAAGGTGGCGATGCACGATCCCTGGGCCGCCATCCAGATGCCGCAAGGCAACCTCACCGCCCATGACGAGCCCTACAAGGGCAACTTTGGCGCCCTGATGGCGCTCAAGCAGGCCTATCCGAACCTCAAGATCCTCCCCTCGGTCGGCGGTTGGACCCTCTCCGACCCCTTCTATTTCCTCGGTGACAAAACCAAGCGTGACGTGTTTGTCGGCTCGGTGAAAGAGTTCCTGCAGACCTGGAAGTTCTTCGACGGTGTGGATATCGACTGGGAGTACCCGGGCGGACAGGGGGCCAACCCGAAACTGGGCAGCCCGAGCGATGGTGCCACCTATGTGGCCCTGATGAAGGAGCTGCGTGCCATGCTCGACGAGCTGGAGGCCGAGACCGGTCGCCAGTATGAGCTCACTTCCGCCATCGGTGCGGGGGGCGACAAGATCCAGGATGTGGACTATAAGGCGGCCCAGCCCTACATGGACCACATCTTCATGATGACCTACGACTACAACGGTGCCTGGAGCAACACCGAGCTGGGCCACCAGACCAACCTTTATGCGGCGAGCTGGGATCCCGATACCAAGTACACCACCGACAAGGCGGTGAATCAGCTTCTGGCGCAGGGGGTTGAACCGGGCAAGCTGGTGGTCGGTGCCGCCATGTATGGCCGTGGCTGGACCGGGGTGAGCGGTTATCAGGGCAACAACCCCTTCACCGGCAAGGCGACCGGCAAGGTGAAAGGCACCTGGGAAGATGGCGTGGTCGATTACCGCGACATCGTCAACAACCGGATGGGAGCTGGCTGGGAGAAGGGCTACGACGAGGTGGCCGAGGCGCCCTATCTGTTCAAGGCGGCGACCGGCGATCTCATCACCTATGACAACGAGCGCTCGGTCAAGGCCAAGGGGCAGTATGTGCTGGCCAACAAGCTCGGTGGCCTCTTCTCCTGGGAGATCGATGCCGACAACGGCGACATCCTCAACGCCATGCACGAGGGGTTGGGTCACGGCGAGGGGACGACTCCACCGGCCAACAAGCCGCCGCTGGCCAACGCGGGCAGTGACCTCAAGGTGACCGGTCCGACCGAGGTGACGCTGGATGGTTCGGCCTCCCACGATCCGGAAAATAGCGCGCTCAGTTATAGCTGGAAGCAGATCTCCGGGCCACAGGTTGCCCTGCTTGATGCCACTCAGGCCAAGGCCCGTGTTGTACTCGATGCGGTGGCTGCCGACATCAATCTGGTGTTCGAGCTGACGGTGACCGATGATCAGCAGTTGAGTGCCAAGGATCAGGTGGTGGTGACCAACAAGGCGCCGCAGGCCAATCTGGCGCCTGTGGTGAGTCTACCTGCCACGGCCTCTGTGGAGGCGGGCAAGCAGGTGACCATCAAGGCGACCGCCTCCGATCCGAACGGTGATCCACTCACTTATCAGTGGAGTGTGCCGGCAGGCATCACCGCAACGGGTCAGAGCAGCGCCACCCTGGTGGTGACTGGCCCGAGCGTCACCAGCGACACCGGCTATGACCTGAGCGTCACCGTCTCCGACGGCGGACTGGATGCCAGTGCGGCAACCCGTCTGACGGTTAAACCGGTCAGCAACGGTAGTGGTTGCACGGCGACCGATCCGGATGCGGCCAACTGGCCAGTCTGGAAAGCGGCCAGCACCTATAACAGCGGCGACAAGGTGAGCCACAACCAGCTGGTGTGGCAGGCCAAATACTGGACCCAAGGCAACGAGCCGAGCCGCACCGCGGATCAGTGGCTGTTGGTGAGCAAGGTGCAACTGGGTTGGGATGCCAATGTGGCCTACAACGGTGGCGAGCTCACCACCCATAACGGCCGTCAGTGGAAGGCGCAGTACTGGACCAAGGGCAATGAGCCCGGCAAACACGACGTCTGGCAGGATGTGGGAGCCGCCAGCTGTAAATAAGCATTGAATGGTGGCGGGGCATGCCGGTCATGCCCCATTTTTTCTCCCCGCTTCGCCACATTCTGGCGGGTCTGCCAACCGGTTTCCCCCAGCTTCTCTCGTGTCCCTGCAAAGTGCTCACTCTTGCCTAGTGATTAATGCTCTCCCCGATAGCTGGCATCTGTGCCGCACGCTGCCCTTTGCCAGCCATTGAGGCTGTTGATAAGCCAGATCATCCCGGCCAGTGGCAAGGCATAAATCGTCAAACGAACAAATTTGTCGTATCTGGATAACCGGGTGCGTGAGGGCAGTTCGCTGGGCATGAAGACACCTGCTGGCCATGCAAAACGGCGATTATAAATTCATTAGTTGCGATACAGATGGGTCTTTTGTCGCATATTGTTCTTACTCATTGATTTTTCTCAATTTGGTGTGATGCAGATCAAAAAAATGGTGTGAGGTATCTGGTTGGAGGTGATGAGATTAGGTCTGCATATCCGGCTGTTTTTTAAACATTAATTTCTTGAAAGTGGGTAATTGTCGGGGTTGGTAACTGGTGGGCTGGCAATGGTCCGATTTGCTTACTTATCAGAATTACCCTACAGTCAATCGGCGATTATTTATCGCCAGAAATAACGTTGTGACAAGGGCAAACCGATTGAAAAGTCGGGACGCAAAGCTTCCGGTCTAAGGGTCAAGACGACCTAGGATAGCGGGGCCACCACAGTAGAATGCAGGCTGCCCTTGCCAAGGGGTGGCCGTTTTTGTGTCACCTGTCGTGTTGCGTTGCCCTTTCGTTTTTCCCATAACGAAAAGGAAAGCAATATGCTAAGTCCAAAACCTGCACTGCTGGCCATGATGGTCGGCACCCTGCTCGCCTCCTCCGCCGCTTATGCGGCAGCTCCCGGCAAACCCGCCATCGGTTGGGGCCCCACCAAGTTTGCCATCGTCGAAGTCAACCAGTCCGCGACCGCTTATAACGAGCTGGTCAAGGTGAAGGATGGCGCCGATGTGACCGTCACCTGGAATATCTGGAACGGCGATATTGGCCAGAGTGCCAAGGTGCTGCTGGATGGCAAGGAAGTCTGGTCCGGTCCCTCTTCCGCCGCGGGTACCGCCACCTTCAAGGTGCACAAGGGGGGCCGCTATCAGATGCAGGTCGCGCTGTGCAACGGCGATGGCTGTACCCTGTCTGATGCCAAGGAGATCGTGGTCGCCGATACCGACGGCAGCCACCTTGCACCGCTCAAGCCTGCCCTGCAGGAGCACAACAAGCCTTACGTCAACAAGTCTGGCAAGGTGGTCGGCACCTACTATGTGGAGTGGGGGGTCTATGATCGCAACTTCACCGTGGACAAGCTGCCGGCCCAGAACCTGACCCATATCCTCTATGGCTTCACCCCGATCTGTGGCGGTGATGGCCTCAACGACAGCCTCAAAGAGATTGCCGGCAGCTTCCAGGCGTTGCAACGAGCCTGCGCCGGGCGCAAGGATTTCCAGGTCGCCATTCACGACCCTTGGGCCGCGCTGCAAAAAGGGCAGGGGTCACTGGTTGCCTGGGATGAGCCCTACAAGGGCAACTTCGGTAATCTGATGGCCCTCAAACAGGCCTATCCGGACCTGAAGATCCTCCCCTCCGTCGGTGGCTGGACCCTCTCCGACCCCTTCTTCTTCATGCATGACAAGGCCAAGCGTGACGTGTTCGTCGCCTCGGTCAAAGAGTTCCTGCAGACCTGGAAGTTCTTCGACGGTGTCGATATCGACTATGAGTTCCCGGGCGGGGACGGCGCCAACCCCAATCTGGGGGACAAGACCAAAGATGGTGAAACCTATGTGCTGATAATGAAGGATCTGCGCGCCATGCTCGACGAGCTGGAGGCCGAGACCGGTCGCACCTATCAGCTCACCTCCGCCATCGGTGCCGGTTACGACAAGATTGAGGATGTGGATTACAAGGCTGCCCAGCAGTACATGGATCACCTCTTCGTGATGAGTTACGACTACAACGGTGCCTGGAGCAATACCTCCCTGGGTCATCAGGCCAACCTCTATCAGGCCACCAACGGCTCGGCCAACAAGCGCTACAACACTGATGCAGCGGTGCAGCAGTTGCTGGCGCAGGGGGTCGACTCCGGGAAGCTGGTGATCGGTGCCGCCGCCTACGGTCGCGGCTGGAAAGGGGTGAGCGGATATCAGGGCAACGATCCCTTCACCGGCACCGCCACCGGCAAGATCAAGGGCACCTGGGAAGATGGCGTGCTGGATTATCGCCACATCGTCAACAGCCATATGGGCGCAGGCTGGGAGTACAACTACGACGAGACTGCCGAAGCGGCCACCCTGTTCAAGCCCTCCACCGGCGAGCTGATCACCTATGACGACGAGCGCTCGGTCAAGGCGAAAGGCCAATACGTGCTGGCCAACAAGCTGGGCGGGCTCTTCTCCTGGGAGATCGATGCCGACAATGGCGACATCCTCAACGCCATGCATGAAGGTCTCGGTCACGGTGAAGGGGTTACCCCACCAGCCAACAAGCCGCCAGTGGCTAACGCAGGCAGCGATGTGGCGGTGACCGGCCCGGCTACCCTGACGCTGGATGGCTCAGCCTCCTATGATCCGGAAAAAGGCTCTCTGACCTACAGCTGGAAGCAGGTCTCCGGCCCGCAGGCCGCTCTGCTTGATGCCACTCAGGCCAAGGCCCGGGTTGTACTAGATGCCGTGTCTGCCGACATCAATCTGGTGTTCGAGCTGACGGTGACCGATGACCATCAACTGACCGCCAGGGATCAGGTGGTGGTGACCAACAAGGCGCCGCAGCCCAACCTGCCTCCGGTGGTGACTTTGCCTGCCAGCGTCAAGGTGGAAGAGGGCAAGCAGGTGACCATCACCGCCAAGGCATCCGACCCCAATGGCGACGAGCTGATCTACCAGTGGCAAGTGCCTGCCGGTATCACGGCGACCGGCCAGAACAGCGCCACCCTGGTGGTCACCGGCCCGGCGGTGGATGTCGAAACCGGTTATGACCTCTCTGTGACCGTCTCCGATGGCGCACTCGACGCCAACGCGGCAACCCGCCTCACCGTTACCCCGATCAACGAAGGCGGTGAGGGGGGCTCTTGCAACACCACCGACCCGGAAGCGGCCAACGTTCCCGCATGGCAGGCCAGCAAGGTCTACAACGGCGGTGACAAGGTGAGCCACAACCAGCTGGTATGGCAGGCCAAGTACTGGACTCAGGGTAATGAGCCGAGCCGCGCCGCCGATCAGTGGGCGCTGGTGAGTCAGGTTGATCTGGGCTGGAACGCAGCCGTTGCCTACAACGGCGGGGATCTCACCAACCACAACGGCCGTCAGTGGAAGGCCAAGTGGTGGACTCAAGGCAATGAGCCGGGCAAGCACGATGTCTGGCTGGATATCGGGGCAGCAAGCTGTAACTGAGGCCTCCTCACCGATGACGGGGCATGGCGACATGCCCCTCATTCCCGGTAGCAATATGAACGAGAACCCGACAATGACCACAAATGTGACCCGAATCGCAGCCCTCATCATGGCAACCCTGGCGGCTGGCCCCCTGTCTGCCGCCACCTCGCCCCTGATATTCAATGAGACGACACCGCAAAGCGATCTGGCGGGTAGCCTGGCTGCCAGCGTGCAGTTTGCCCAGAGCCAGATCCTGCCTTCCCATCCCAAAGAGGGGGATCGCCAACCCATCCTGACCAGCCTGCGCAAGAGTCTGCTGCTGGTGCAACCGCTCCAGGCTGACGGGGTGACCCCGATGACGGTGGAGGCCCGTGACGGCAGCGGCAAGCTGCTTGGCACCCTGACCTTGTCACCGCCATCGGCGCTGCCCGAGACGGTCTACCATCTCGCGGGGGCTCCAGAAGGCGGAGTGAGCTTCGTCCCGGAGAGCGGCAGCACTGCCATCATCAGCAGCAGTGCTGATTTGGCCAAACTGAGCGACAAGAGCGGCGCCTTCCTCAAGGATCGGCTGACCGGGCGTGCGCTGGTGGAGATCCAGACCGCCGACGGCCGCTGGGTTCGGGATATCTACCTGCCCGTGAGCCCGGAGCTGGAGGGCAAGATGGTGCGGATCCGCTCCAGCGCCGGTTATAACTCGACGGCCTTCTATGGCGAGCGACAGGTGACCGTCTCCCGTGGCCAGACCCTGCAGTTCAAGTTTGCCAATGGGCAGTGGTTCCGCGAGGGGGAGCTGGAGAACAACCGCATCACCTATGCCCCGGATACCTGGAGTGGCGAGCTGCCCGCAGAGTGGATCCAGCCCAGGCTGAGCCTCTCCGTTCGTCAGGGCAATCTCAGTGGTGAACTGCGTGACATCAAAGTCGGCGCCCCCGGCGAGCTGCTGCTGCACACCATCGACATCGGCATGCTCACCACGCCACGGGATCGCTTTGCCTTTGCCAATGACAAGGAGGCCCATCGCGAATACTTCCAGACCATCCCGGCCAGCCGGTTGATCGTCAGTCAGTATGCGCCGCTCTCCCTGCCTGAGGTGATGTTGCCCAATGGCACCCTGCTGACCGACTTTGACCCGAGCGAGGGGGGTTGGCATGGCGGCACCATGCGCCAGCGCATCGGCAAGGAGCTTATCTCCCATGGCATCGACAATGCCAACTACGGCATCAACAGCAGTGCCGGTGAAGGGGAGGGGAGCCATCCCTTTGTGGTTGCCCAGCTGACGGCGCACAACAGCCGCGGCAAATATGCCAATGGGGTTCAGGTGCACGGTGGTTCCGGCGGTGGTGGCATCGTCACCCTCGATAGCTCCCTTGGCAACGAGTTCAGCCACGAAGTGGGCCATAACTTCGGCCTTGGCCACTATGTGGATGGCTTCCGTGGCTCGGTTCACCGCAGTGCCGATCAGCTCAACTCCAGCTGGGGCTGGGACAGTGACAAACACCGTTTCATCCCCAACTTCTCGCCAACCCGCACCAATGAGGATGCCTGTCTGGATGGCCAGTGCCAGCCACCGTTCGATGGCCGCAAGTTTGGCTACGATGCGATGGCGGGCGGCAGCCCTCTCTCTGGCGCCAACCGTTTCACCCTCTATACCCCCAATTCCGCCGCCATCATCCAGCGTTTTCTGGAGAGCAAGGCGGTGTTCGATGCCAACTCGGCCACCGGCTTTAGCAAGTGGAACAGTGCGACGGCCAGAATGGAGCCCTATCAGCACACAATCGAGGGGATCGAGAAGGTCGATGCACCCATGGATGCCCTGAGCGAGGCCGGACTGAGTGCCCTGCTGGCGGATTACGGCTTGGTCAGGGTCGCCATGTGGGACGGTCGCTGGACTCGGGATATCCGGGTGCCGATTGCCTCTGCGGACAACCGGGGACGCAGCCTGACCATCGATCACGGGGCCGGTTACAACAGTCGCCTCTTTATCAACGGTAAGGAAATTCTGGTGAACCGGGGCTTCAAGAAGAGCTTCACCTCGGATGGCCAGAGCTGGGTGGAGGTCTCCCCCATCGATACCAAGGTTGCGCGCAAGCCCGAACAGTTCGGCGTGCCGGTGACCACCCTGGTGGGCTATTACGACCCGCAGGGGAGTCTGCCCAGTTACATCTATCCGGCGCTGCACGGCGCCTACGGCTTCACCTACCCGGATGACAGCAACACCCTGTCCGGCAGTGACTGCCAGTTGCAGGTGGAGACCCGCGATGGTCTGCAGCGCTTCAGGCTGGCCAATCACCGGGCGGCCAGCAGCGTCATGAACAAGTTCCACATCAACCTGCCCACCGCCAGCGAGCCCGGCCGCGCCACCATCCAGTGCCGTGGCCAGACACTGGTACAGCAGAGCTTGCTGCCACCGCAGCAGTCACTCTCCTTTACCGTCAACGGGCGGCCGCTGGAGCAGGGCGTGGTTGAGAACCAGCCTCCGGTGGTGACCGTACCGGCGCAGCTCGGCGGCATCGGCGGTGAGTGGCTGACCATCACTGCCGAGGCGAGCGATCCCGAGGGCGATGCGCTGAGCTACCGCTGGCACTTCCCGGCGGGCTGGCAGGCGGAAGGCGAGACCAGTGCCAACCTGCGTCTGCTACCGCCGGCTGTCACCACCAGCGAGCAGCATGAGCTGAGTGTGAGCGTCTCGGACGGGGTACACCAGAGCGAAGGGCGCGTCGTGCTGACGCTGGAGCCCGTGGTCGACGGCTCTTGCAACACCACAGATCCGGAAGCGGCCAACGTTCCCGCATGGCAGGCCGGCAAGGTCTACAACGGCGGTGACAAGGTGAGCCACAACCAGCTGGTATGGCGTGCCAAGTACTGGACTCAGGGCAATGCGCCGAGCCGCAGTGCCGATCAGTGGGCGCTGGCGAGTCAGGTTGATCTGGGGTGGAGCGCGACCGTTGCCTACAGCGGCGGGGATCTGACCAACCACAACGGCCGTCGGTGGCAGGCCAGGTGGTGGACTCAAGGTAACGAGCCGGGCAAGCACGGCGTCTGGCTGGATGTCGGGGCGGCAAGCTGCCGTTAAGCCGGGATCCCTATGATGGTGGCGGGGTCTTATGAGGCCCCACCTTTTCTGCTGAAAACCTAGACAGAGAGCAACAATAATGAAAAAAAATCGCATATCCCTGCTGCTTGCCGGCTTGATGCTGAGCGGCCACCTGTGGGCGGCCGAGGCATACGACATCAACAAATCCTACCCGGGCGGCAGCCAGGTCAATTACAACGGCCAGGTTTTCGAGGCCAAGTGGTGGGTCAACCCGGGTCAGACTCCGGGCATGGCGGCCGCCAATGAGTGGGATACCCCGTGGAAGCTGATTGGCGAGGGGGAAGTGACCCCGCCGGATACCGGCGGCGATGACAAGCCCAATCCGCCGACACCTACCCCGCCGGATGGCAGCACTACCCCTGTCTATATGAGCCAGGCCGAGCTGGATGCCAAAGAGAAGGCGCTGACCGACTTCCCGGCGATGGAAGCGGTCAAGGCCTCCATCGCTACCCGGGACAATCTGGTGGTCGAGGCGGTGCAGCCGGGCCGTGCCGACAACCCGGGCAACGTCAAGCGGGTTGAAAGCCTGCTGAGCGAGGGTCAGTTCAATTACCTCTTCCCGCTGCGCGCCCCCGAGTACACCTATCGCGGTCTGTTGCAGGCGGCGGCCAAGTTCCCGGCCCTGTGCAGCGACTACAGCGACGGCCGCGATGCCGATGCCATCTGCCGCAAGACCCTGGCAACCATGTTCGCCCACTTCGCCCAGGAGACCGGTGGCCATGAAAACTGGCGCCCGGAAGCCGAGTGGCGTCAGGCGCTGGTCTACGTGCGCGAGATGGGATGGAATGAGACCATGCGCGGCGGTTACAACGCCGAGTGCCGTCCCGATGTGTGGCAGGGTCAGCAGTGGCCGTGCGGTACTTTCGACAATGGCGAGTTCAAGAGCTACTTTGGCCGCGGTGCCAAGCAGCTCTCATACAACTACAACTACGGCCCCTTCTCCGAGGCGATGTTCGGTACGGTGCGCATCCTGCTCGACCGTCCCGATCTGGTGGCCGACACCTGGCTGAACCTGGCCAGCGCGGTGTTCTTCTATACCTATCCGCAGCCGCCCAAGCCCTCCATGCTCCATGTCATCGATGGCACCTGGCAGCCGAATGACCATGACAAGCAGAACGGTCTGGTGCCGGGCTTCGGGGTCACCACCCAGATCATCAATGGTGGGGTGGAGTGCGGTGGCCCGGTCGAGCACGCCCAGTCCCAGAACCGCATCAACTACTACCGCGAGTTTGCCAACTACCTCGGGGTGGCGGTGCCATCCGACGAGGTACTGGGTTGCAAGAACATGAAGGTGTTTGACGACAAGGGCGCCGGTGCCCTGCCCATCTACTGGGAGCAGGACTGGAGCTATGTGGCCGAGAACCCCAACGGCGGCAAGAGTTACGCGTGCAAGCTGGTGGGTTACCAGACCCGTTTCAGTGCCTTCAAGGAGGGGGATTACAGCCGCTGCGTTCAGCATTTCTATCCCGAAGTGGTGATCGAGGATAACGGCGGTGGCACCAACCTGCCGCCGGTGGCCAATATCACCGGCCCGGCGCAGGCGGAAGGTGGCAGCAAGGTGACCCTCTCCGGCCAGCACTCCAGCGATCCGGAAGGCAAGCCACTCTCTTATGCCTGGACAATCCCGTCTGGTGCCTCTGCGCCTGCGCTGGATCAGGTCACTCTGGAGTTGACTCTGCCCAAGCCGGCGACCGATGCCAAGCTGGAGATCAAACTGACGGTCACAGATGAAGGTAATCTGAGTCGCAGCACCACCCATAGCCTGCTGGTGAAAGGAGAGGAGGGGGGCGTAATGCCGCCTGACTATCCGGCCTATAAAGAGGGGACTCCCTACAAGGCGGGCGAGCGGGTCAGCAACGGCGGTGCCAGCTACGAGTGCAAACCGCACCCCTACACCGGCTGGTGTGCAGGTGCTGCCTGGGCTTATGAGCCGGGCAAGGGTACGGCCTGGGCCGATGCCTGGATCAAGCTCTGAGCCGTTTCAGGGTTACAAGGCTTGCCGACAAGCCAGCGCACTATTCAGTGCAATGACAATCCGGAGCAATAAAAGATGGGGCCTGCGGGCCCCATTCTTGTTTGGTGGAGTTCAGGTTTGGCCGTGGAAAATCTGGCCCGGACAGGACAGCGCCTCGAAAGGGCTGTGTGATGATGTGTGTTGTTTTTTTATTACATTTTCCGTGAAAGGCTTTCAGCAATTACTTGCCGTAGCGGAAGTAGTATTCACGGGTGGAGGGGGCATAGGCATCTTTCTCTACAACGCCGTTCTTGGTAGTTGCACCGCGCAGGTGGAACAGGACTGCCAGATTCTCAAACATGGTTTACCTCATCGCTCTGTCATTTATGGTTATGGTATGTGACCTGGGTCACGGTTTGATCCTATGGTCATTTGTGAGCCAGATCAACTTTCTGTGTTGTAAATTTACACAAATCATGGAAAGGGTTTTCAAATGCAATGCCCTTTATGGAAAGGCTTTCCCGAGGTGACGGGGGAGAAGCTGATGATCAGCCTGCAAAAGATGCCTGAGAGCGGGGGCGTTGCACGGGGAAAGAGGCTTGCTGCACGGCCTCTCCTGTATAGCTGCTTGAGCCGATTTGTGACATAAAACAGAGAGATAGCACGCGTCTTGCTGGTAAAAACAGCGAACTGCTGCAATTTTGACTAAACGAATCAGTCGTGGTTATTTTAGGGTTGACAGCAAAGCGGGTGATGCCTATCATGCGCCTCCGTTGCCGGAGATAACTTCGTCAGCGCCGAGGTGAGTTGGGGTTATAGCTCAGCTGGGAGAGCGCTTGCATGGCATGCAAGAGGTCCGCGGTTCGATCCCGCGTAGCTCCACCAAATTCTCCTCGAACAATCTGGAATCAAAGGGGTTATAGCTCAGCTGGGAGAGCGCTTGCATGGCATGCAAGAGGTCCGCGGTTCGATCCCGCGTAGCTCCACCAGATTCTTGATTGTGATTGAATACCCAGGGCCGTGTGGTGTGTATCACCCAAGCCGACCTTTGTGGGGTTATAGCTCAGCTGGGAGAGCGCTTGCATGGCATGCAAGAGGTCCGCGGTTCGATCCCGCGTAGCTCCACCATTATTTAGGATGAATGGCCGCCAGAACCATTCATTCAGTACCGAATTTGGGGTTATAGCTCAGCTGGGAGAGCGCTTGCATGGCATGCAAGAGGTCCGCGGTTCGATCCCGCGTAGCTCCACCAAATTCAGAGTGACTGCCTGTCATTCACAAAAATCGGGGTTATAGCTCAGCTGGGAGAGCGCTTGCATGGCATGCAAGAGGTCCGCGGTTCGATCCCGCGTAGCTCCACCAAATTCTTGTTATAAGAAGCAAAAAGGCCACCGCATAGCGGTGGCCTTTTTGTTTTCTCCATCATTTATTTTCTCCATACATCCGCGCCTTTCATTTGTAAATCCAATGACCTGAATGAAAAAGCCCGCGAGAGTCGCGGGCTTTGCTTGCACTATTCAAATTCGCCTGTGGTTAACGGCGACGTCGCCAGGCCAGTGGCAACAGGGCCAGCAGGCCGAGTCCCAGTGCACCACCGCCTGAGGAGGTGTCCGGTTTGGTGGCATCGCTCTCCAGTCTCAGATCGACGATGATGGGGTCATGGTCGGAGGCACTGAAGGGGTTGTCAGACTTGAGCAGGGAGCCGGTGTACTGGCTGCCGTATTCGAACAGGGAGCTTTCGAAGGAGTTGATGTGCCAGTCGGCGACACCTGCCACCTTGCTGGCCAGCGCCGGGTTGGCGAGGGCGTAGTCCAGGGTGCCCAGCTCCCCGTCGTAGCTGTAGGAGATGGCTTTCTCCTTGTTGAATTTGACGTTGAGATCGATCAGGCCGTAGCTGCGAGTCACTTCGCGACCGAGCTGTTCATAGGACTGATCACCGATAAAGGTGTGGGAGGCCGATACGATCTTCCGCTCGCTGGTGGCCGGGTTGTAGTCGGTCAGCACCCGGATCGGATCTTCCTTGGCGTAGGAGTTGAAGTCGCCCACCAGCAGCACCTGGCCCGGCAGTTTGCTGACCGCCTCACCCAGCACCTTGGCGGCAGAGACCCGGAACTCGGTGCACTTGCCCTGCAGGTCGGCCGGTTCTGTCTTGCCATCGCCATTTTCGTAGCAGCCTGACCCCTTGGATTTGAGGTGGTTGACCACCAGCGTCAGCGGCTCCTTGCTCTTGGCGAGGGTGAAGGTCTGAACCAGCGAGTCGCGCTGACCGGCTGTCTTGGCCACACCACCAGTGGTGTAGCGCTGCTCAGGCAGCTTGATGACGCTGGCATCTCCGCTGGGGGTGAGCAGGGCAGGACGGTAGATCATCGCCACCATGATGGCGTCGCCGCCGAAGAACTTGCCATCGGTAAGGGCAGTGACCGGCAGACGCACATAGGCGTAGTGTTTGCTCGCATCCTTCTGCTGTTCGTTGAGGCGGGTCACCAGATTGTGGAGGGCCGAGTTATCTTCGAAGCCGTTGTTCTCCATCTCCATCAGGCCGAGCAGATCGGCATCCATTGCGGTGATGGCATTGACGATCTTGGTGCGCTGCTTCTCGAACTCGGGCTGGCTCTTGGCACCCCGGTTGCAACCTTTGGCGTTGTCGGCATCCGCCTGATCCTTGCACAGGATATTGAGTGCGCCGCCGATGCTGGAGTGGCTGGTGAAGTAGTTGAGCACGTTGAAGCTGCCGATCCGCAGATCGCTGCCAGCGAGGCGAGCCGGTGCGTCTTGACGATCCTCTTCAGGGCTGCGCAGCAGGGCGCCGGCAGTCAGGGTGACATCGCTGGGTACCACCAGACGGAACGCATCCTTGTTGTATACGATGACCCCCTCCAGCCCGGTCAGTTGATCACCGATGCGCAGATATCCCTGATCGGCATCCCAGCTCGGGAACCAGGGCAGTACGCCATCCGGTGCTTTGTAATCAGACTCAACCACCAGACGGTTGCTGCTATTGTGGGTGGCCAGTGCGACAGCGTCCGCACTGTTGGCAACATGAAGTTGGGTCGGTTTGATCAGCGGGGTTTTGTGGGCCAACTCTACGTTGTTGCGATAGACCTTGTAGTCGAAGCCGTAGTTGCGGGTCAGGTGCAGGTCACTGCTGCTGTCGAGCCGTACCCGCATCCCTTCGTGGCGATTGAGGGCTTGCGCCAGCGTCTCCCCTTCATTGACCTGCAGTACGCTGGTCGGCACATTCAGCCCTTGTGCGGTGACTTGCAAGTGGACTTTTTTGGTGGCCTTGTCGACTAACGGGGTCAGCTGGGTGCCGCCGTAAAACTCTTGCACCTGTGCTTCCAGACAGACTTCGCTTCCCGGTTTGACGTCTTTATATTTGGTCGCGAAGTCCTTGTCGTTCAGATAGACAAAGATGCCATCAGAGGTGGCCGGATTGCCATCGCCCACCGGGTCAGTCAGATAGAAACCCTTGGTCAGACTTTGGCCAAGCGTCGTCACGATACCGCGAACATTGAAGGTGCCCGGGCTGATTTTGCCGGTCACCTTGCCGTTATTGTCGGTCACGGTCTGGGTAGCCAGCGCGCTGGCGGAGCCTGTACCCTGAATGGTCGGGATGGGGGTGAGTTGAGCCGGATCGGACGGGCAGACAAATGCCGCATGGGCGCCTGAGGATGCAAGTGCCAGCCCCACGGCCAGCGACAGCAGGGTACGAGTACCTTTCATAGGTGTTCCTTTTTTATTTTTGCCAGTGATTCCATAGCCTTGGCTCGTTGACCAAGGGCGCGCATTGTCACATTTCTGGCATGTCATACCAGTGAGCCAACGCACATTAAATGAATCTGGGAAGGTGCGGGAAAGCGTTTTTATGATCCCAGTAACGATATGATTTTTTTGATAATTCAATCAATTTTAACCCTGAGATCATGACGCTTTCGTGGCAGGGGATAATTCTCTTTGAGAATAAAGATTGAGGGGATCTTGTCGCCTTCCTATACTGGGTTCGTTCCTCACGGAACCCAGGTAAAGGGCAAACCGGCAGTGATGTCGGGGCGCAATGCTTCCGGTCTCGATCGTGGATCCAGATAGCGGGGTTTCCCTGGGTGAGGGGTGGTTTTTGTGGCAGGTCCATTGCCAGTTGTCTGCGCCCATCATGCAGGTTGCGATTGTTCTTTGCCTTGGTGACCAAGCCAAGACAAAACAAGGAAGATAACAATATGCAACAGCTCTTCAGACCCAGCAGGCTTGCCATGCTGGTCGCCCTTGCGGCTGCGCCCGCCTGGGCTCAGGCCGCTTATCCCGCCTATAAATCCGGTACTGCCTACAAGGCTGGCGATATCGTCAGCAACGTCGGTGCCCTCTACGAGTGCAAAGAATTTCCCTATTCAGGCTGGTGCGGGGCATCCCCCTATCACTATGAGCCGGGTGTCGGTGTGGTCTGGGCAGATGCCTGGAAGCCCTATGGTGGCGAGGTGCCTCCTCCTGCGCTCGGCGTAGCCATCAGCTCACCGGCTGCCGGTGCCAGCTTCAACGAAGGAGCCAGCGTGGCGCTGGCGGTGAGCCTGAGCGGCCCGGTAACGGCCTTGGCCCGGGTGGAATATCTTGTCGACGGCACGCTGGTCGCCACGGCCAGCGCCTCGCCCTGGAGTGCCAGCTGGAGCGCCGCCGGAGTGGGGGGCCATACCCTCAAAGCTCGCGCGCTGGATAAAGATGGCAAGGTGCTGAGCGAGGCGGATTCGAGCTTCAATGTCGCCGCCGTGGTCGCGCCAGAGGCGCCCAAGTTGAGCATCAGCAGCCCGGCCAGCGGCGCCAAGGTGACCCTGGGTCGCAGTGTGGCGGTGAGCGGTAACGTCACCGATGCCAACAACGATGTGGCCAAAGTCGAGCTCTATGTCGACGGCAAGAAGGTGGGCGAAGATACCACTGCCCCCTGGCAGGTTAACTGGACACCGGATGCCAAAGGCAGTGCCGCCCTCAAGCTGGTGGCCACTGACAAGACCAATCTGAGCGGCGAGTCGGCGGCGGTGACCGTCAATGTCGAGGAGGCCGCGCTGCCGCCCACCGGTGGCAACCTCTCTTGTGACATTCGCCAGATCTATCGCCCGGATGGCTACGAGTGCATGGGGGATGACCATGCCCGCCGGGTCATCGGCTACTTCACCTCCTGGCGCACCGGCAAGAACGGCCTGCCCGCCTATCTGGTGAGCGATATTCCATGGAACAAGATCACCCACATCAACTACGCCTTCGCGGCGGTGGATGAGCAGAGCCACACCATCAAGGTGGACGATGCAGCCACCAAGATGACCTGGGATGGCGTGCCGGGTGCCGAGATGGATCCTGAATTCGCCTACAAGGGCCACTTCAACCTGCTGTCGAAGTACAAGAAGCAGTATCCGGACGTGAAGACCCTGATCTCGGTCGGCGGCTGGGCCGATACCCGCGGCTTCTACACTGCCACTACCAAGGGTGACTGCTCGGTCAATACTGCCGGTATCAACACCCTGGCTGACTCGGCAGTGAGCTTTATCCGCCAGTACGGCTTTGACGGGGTCGATATCGACTACGAATACCCCACCTCGATGAAGGATGCGGGCAACCCCAACGACTTCCCGCTCTCCAACCAGTGTCGGGCCAAGCTGTTTGCCAATTACGAGGTGCTGATGAAGACCTTGCGGGCGCGGCTCGACAACGCCGGTAACGAAGATGGCCGCAAGTATATGCTGACCATCGCCTCACCGGCCTCGGCCTATCTGCTGCGCGGGATGGAGAACTTCCAGGTCACCCAGTACCTCGACTACGTCAACCTGATGACCTATGACTTCCACGGTGCCTGGAACCACTTTGTCGGTCACAACGCGGCCCTGTTCGACAACAATGCCGACCCCGAGCTCTCCCATTGGGGCGTCTATACCCAGACCCAGTTTGGCGGTATCGGTTACCTCAACGCCGCCTGGTCTGCCCACTATTTCCGCGGTGCGCTGGCGGCTGGCAAGATCAACGTTGGCGTGCCCTATTACACCCGCGGTTGGCAGGAGGTGAGCGGTGGCAGTCATGGGTTGGGTGGCAAGGCAGCCCTGCCGAGCCAGAACGAGTGCCAGCCGGGCACAGGTGGCAGCACTATTCCGTGCGGCAACGGGGCGGTCGGCATCGACAACATCTGGCATGATCTCGACAAGAACGGCAAAGAGATCGGCGGTGGCGCCGTGCCCATGTGGCATGCCAAAAACCTGGAGCATGCAGCCAGCCTCGGCATAACCACGCTGCCGAGTTATGGCACTGCCTGGGGTCTGGATCCCAACAATCCGGCTCACGTGATGCAGGGCAAGTATGTGCGTTACTACGATGAGAAGGCCCACGCGCCCTGGCTGTGGAACGAAGAGAAGAAGGTGTTCCTCTCAACCGAAGATGAAGAGTCCATGGGCCACAAGCTCGACTACATCATCAAGCGCGGTCTGGGTGGCGTGATGTTCTGGGAGATGGCGGGTGACTACGCCTTCGATCCGGCCAAGAACGAGTACGGCATGGGCAGCACCCTGACCACCCTGGCTTACGAGAAGTTTGCCAAGGCAACTCCGTACAACACCAAGCAAAACGATCTGGCCGCGCCGAGTGCCCAGCTCGATATCCAGGTCAGCCTCTCCGGCTTCAAGGAAGGGGACTCCAACTACCCGATCAACCCGAAACTCAAGCTGGTCAACAAGTCGACCCAGACCATTCCGGGCGGCGCGCGCATCGAGTTTCTGGTGCCCACCTCCACCTCTGACACCATCACGGATCAGAGTGGCATGGGGTTGAAAGTGGTGGAGAGCGGTGGCAACGACAACTCGGAAGGTATTGCCAATGAGAAGGATTTCCACAAGGTCGCCATGAACCTGCCGGGTTGGCAGACTCTGGCGCCGGGGGCCGAGATTGAAGTCGCTATGACCTACTACCTGCCCGCAGCTGGCGTGCCGAGCGGTATGCGCATCATCAGCGGCAGCCAGACCATTGGTCTCAAGGCCGAGTTCCCGACCTTGCCGGAGGCCGTGCTGGGCTCGGGTGGCGGCGAGAATCCGGGTACCAGCTGCAGCAGCCAGAACGTCAATCCGACGGCCTACAAGGCCTATCCGAGCTGGCCGCAGGGGGATCATGCCAATGGCGGCGATCGCATTACCCATAACAAGGTAGTGTGGCAAGCAAACTGGTGGACCAGCAGCGAGCCCAAGGCAACCGATGGCAGCTGGAAGTCTGTCTGTAGCTATTGATTTTAAAATCAATGAGATAAGTGAGGCTTCGGCCTCACTTTTTTTGTCTGGTTGGTCGCTCTGGTTGAAAATGCGCCTGCCTTTCCTGGCGGGCAGCCTCTATAATAGAGTCGATTAATAATCAGATGGATATCAGCGTATGGCGAGTATATTGGATTCCGTTGATCAACGAACTCAACTGGTGGGGGAAAACCGCCTCGAGTTGTTGATGTTTCGTCTCGGCACCCGTCAGATGTTCGCCATCAACGTCTTCAAGGTACGGGAAGTGGTCAAGTTGCCCCATCTGAGCAAGATGCCGGGCTCCCATCACAATATCAGCGGGGTGGCCAATATCCGTGGTACCTCGATCCCGGTGATCAACCTGCGCAGCGCCATCGGCATGCGTCCCATGCCCATCGACAGTGAATCCAACCTCATTATCACCGAGTACAACCGCACCATTCAGGGCTTTCTGGTGGGGCAGGTGGCCAATATCGTCAACATGACATGGAAGGATATACTGCCGCCGCCGCGCTCCGCCGGACGCGCCAACTACCTCACTGCCATCACCCGCATTCCCGAAGATGGAGTGGAGCAGATCGTCGAGATTATCGATGTGGAGAAGGTGCTGGCGGAGATCATCACCTATGACATCCGCATCTCCGAAGAGGTGCTGGATCGGGAGATCCTGCCCGAGATGCATGGCCGCAAAGTGCTGATCGTCGATGACTCCAGCACTGCCCGCAATCTGGTACGCGAGACCCTGGGCCAGCTTGGGCTTGAGGTGATCGAGTGTCAGGATGGTTTGCAGGCGCTGACCCTGCTCAAGGGGTGGTGCGATGCTGGCAAGAAGGTGACCGACGAGATCCTGCTGATGATCACCGATGCCGAAATGCCGGAGATGGACGGCTACCGCCTGACCCACGAGGTGCGCAGCGATCCGCGCATGTCTGACCTCTTTATCACCCTCAACACCTCCCTGAGCGGCAACTTCAACGAAGCCATGGTCAAGAAGGTGGGGTGTGACCGCTTTATCTCCAAATTTCAGCCCGACTTGCTGGTCGGCGTGGCCCAGGAGCGGCTGCGCCAGGTGCTGGAAAGCTGAGACGCTGCCTGCCGGTTATGCTAAATCAGTAACAACACATCCCGCTTCGGCGGGATGTGTTGTTATTGGGTATTGGCGATGGATAGGTTGAATCAAGGTGCCACGCAGAGATCGTCGACCGCTCAAAACATCCGATTTTGGCGGGATATTTTGTTATGGGATATTGGTGATAGACGGCGGGCTTATTGGCTGAGCAGCGGCTCCATAAAGCGTGCGACTTTATCGCGGATTTGTGGCTGGGCCGCCGGGGTGGGATGAATGCCATCGTTCATCATAAGTTCAGGGCGCAGCGCAATATCATCCATAAAGAAGGGCAGCAGCGGCAGATCGTTAGCCTGGGCCAACTCGGGAAAGATCTGTTCGAACTGGCGCAGATAGCGGGCACCGTAGTTGCGGGGCAGCTGGATTTGGGTCAACACCACACGGGTCTGCTGCTCCTTGGCGAGCGCGATCATGCTGGCCAGATTCTGGCGGGTAATGGTCGGTGCGAAGCCGCGCAGGCCATCGTTGCCCCCCAGTTCGATCAGCAGCCAGTCCGGCTTGTGCTCCTTCAGCAGAGCGGGCAGACGGGCCAGCGCCCCTTGTGTCGTTTCACCGCTGATGCTGGCATTGAGCAGGGTGTGTTTTCCCCCCTCCTCCTGCCATTTCTGGTTGAGCAGGGCAGGCCAGCTCTGCTCAACCTGCATCTGATAGCCGGCGCTCAGGCTGTCTCCCAGCACCAGCAGGGTCTGGGCCTGAGCCGACGAGAGCAGGCTGCCGAGGCCAACAAACAAGGCAAACAGAATACGCACCATCAATTCAACTCCCGCTATGGATTGTCATCAAGGGATTGGAACAAAGGATACAGAGCATGAGTTCAACCCCCATTATTGTCGTCAAGGGCCTCGGCAAATCGGTTCGCCTCGGCCAGGAAAGCCTCACCATCCTTGAAGGGATCGATCTGCAAGTCAATAGCGGCGAGACGGTGGCCCTGGTCGGCGCCTCAGGCTCCGGCAAGTCCACCCTGCTGGGATTGCTGGCAGGACTCGATCTGCCGAGTCAGGGGGATATAGAAATCCTCGGCAAATCCCTTGGCGAGCTGGATGAAGAGGGGCGGGCCCGATTGCGCGCCGAACAGATCGGTTTTGTGTTCCAGTCGTTTCTGCTGCTCCCGACCATGACTGCGCTGGAGAATGTGATGCTGCCTGCCGAGCTGCGTGGCGAGCGCCACTGCGAGCCGAGGGCCCGCGAGCTGTTGGCCGCGGTCGGGCTTGGCGAGCGGTTGCACCATCTGCCGCCACGGCTCTCTGGCGGCGAGCAGCAGCGAGTGGCCATTGCTCGCGCCTTTATGACCCGTCCCAGCCTGCTGCTGGCAGACGAGCCGACCGGCAACCTCGACAGCAAGACCGGCGAGAAGGTGATCGAGCTGCTGTTTGAACTCAATCGCAAGCACGGCACCACGCTAGTGGTAGTGACCCATGATCATCAGCTGGCCGAGCGTTGCCAGCGGCAACTGGTCATGACGGCGGGTCGGCTGGATCGCGAGGTGGCCCATGATGTGGTGTAACGGGGTGAATTGCGGATCAGGCGGGAGATGCAAGGGATGATGCAGTGGCGATTGGGATGGCGACTGCTTCGCCGGGAAGGTTTCAGCGGCGAGCTGCGCTGGTTTGTGCTGGCGCTGGCCCTGAGCGTGGCGTGCGTCTTGAGTGTGGCGCTGGTGGCGGATCGGCTCGATGCCGGACTCAAGGCGTCGGGCCGCGACTTTATCGGGGCGGATCGGGTGTTGCGCACTGCCGCTGCTCTGCCGGATGGCTGGCTGGCCCGAGCGAAACAGGATGGCTTGGCGGTGCAGACCACCGTCAGCTTCAACAGCATGCTGTTTCACGGTGATGCGTTGCAGCTTGCCTCCATTCGGGCGGTGCCCGATGGTTTCCCCTTCTACGGCAAGCTCACTCTGGAACCTGCCCGTGCCCCTGCTCCCGGCGAGATTTGGCTCTCCGCCCGGGTGATGCAGCTGCTTAAGGCCAAAACGGGGGATGAGCTGGAGGTGGGCAATACGGTGCTCAAGGTGGCAGGCCTGCTTGGTGAGGAGCCGGATCAGGGCTTCAGCCCCTTCCTGCTGGCGCCGCGGGCGCTGATCCACAGTGCCGATATCGAGGCGACCGGTGCCCTGCTACCCGGCAGCCGCCAGCAGTGGCGCTATCTGTTCAAGGGGCCGCGGGAATCGCTGGTCCGTTACGAGCAATGGTTGTTGCCGCAATTGCAGGCCGGACAGAAGTGGATCAAACCGGATGACAGCGAATCCCAAGTGGGCCGCTCGCTGGCCAATGCCGAGCGTTTCTTCCGGCTTGCCTCGCTAAGCGGGGTGTTGCTGGGGGCGTTGGCGATGGGGATTGCGGTGCGCCACTTTGCCGAGCGCCAGACCAATATGGTGGCGCTGCTCAAGACGCTGGGGGCATCCCGTCACTCGCTCTGGCAACTGATGGGAACCTTGCTGCTGTCGCTGACGCTGATCGGTGCGCTGCTGGGTCTGGTAGCGGGCACAGCCATGCAGTGGATCACCTTGCAACTGCTGGGGGACCTGCTGCCGCCGGATCTGCCGCCCCCCTCCTGGCGCCCCTTTGCGCTGGGGGTGGCGGTGGCGCTCTTTATCACCCTGCTGCTCGCTTTTGTGCCCTTCTTGCGTCTGCTGAAGGTGCCGCCGCTGCGGGTATTGCGCCGGGAGCTGGAGGCGGGTATTCCCCCCTGGCTGGCCCTGCCGGTCGGCCTGTTCGGGCTGTTTGCGCTGGTCTGGGGCTTTACCGCCGATGTGCGGCTGGCGCTGGGTCTGGTGGGGGGCATGGGTTTGCTGATGGGGCTGTTGGCCCTGCTGGCAGCCCTGATGTTGCGGCTGGGAGCGAGAGTGAGCGGGCCTCATGCCTTGCGGTTGGCGCTGGCCCACCTGTCGCGCGAGCGCAGTAGCGGCCTATTTCAGCTGGCGGGCTTTGCGCTGGCGCTGATGCTGTTTGGCTTGCTCTGGGCGGCCCGGGTCGATCTGCTGGATGAGTTTTCGGCACGTCTCCCCGTCGATGCGCCCAACCGTTTTCTGGTCAATGTGGCCGAGAACGAGCGGGAGGGGATCCTGAGCGAGCTGGCGGCAGCCGGGGCTACCACCTCCGACTTCTATCCCATGGTGCGTGGCAGGCTGACCCATATCGCCGGTGAGGCGGTGGGCGAGGGGGCCAGCAGTGGCCGCGAAGGGGTCGATCGGGAGCTTAACTTCACCACAACAACAACCCTGCCAATAGACAACAAGTTGGTGGCCGGTAAATGGCTCGCTGGCCCCGGCGAGGTGTCGGTGGATAGTGAGCTGGCCAAGCGGCTCGATATCAAGCTGGGGGACATGCTCGCCTTTACCATCGAGGGGCACAGCTTCGGCGCCAGAGTCACCAGTCTGCGCAGCATCAAGTGGGACAATATGCGGCCCAACTTCTACATGATCTTCTCCGAGGATCTGCTGGCACCCTTCTCCCGTACCTGGCTTGGTAGTTATCGATTGCCCGATGCGGGGCGCACTGCCGAGGTGGAGTTGATCCGCCGTCACCCCACGGTGAGTCTTATCGATGTGGATGACCTGATTGCGCGGCTCACTCAGGTCTCGGAGCAGGTGAGCCGGGCGCTGGCGCTGATGCTGGGGCTGGTGACAGTGGCCGCGCTGCTGGTGCTGATGACCCAGACCCAGGCCAGCATGGCTCAGCGTCGGCGCGAGCTGCTGCTGATGCGCACTCTGGGTGCCAGCAGCGATCTGCTCAGGAAGATGCTGCGCTGGGAGCTGGTGGCCAGTGGTGCGCTGGCGGGGTTCTGTGCCGCCATGGTGGTGGAGCTCTGCTCTTTTGGCCTGCAGTGGTGGTGGTTCGAGGGGCAGTGGCAGTTCCACTGGGCTATCTGGCTCGGCCTGCCGACGCAGGGGGCCTTGTTGGTGACTTTGGCGGGACAGGGGATGCAGCGCCAGCTGCTGGCTGGCACCCTGAGCGATCGGCTGCGGGGTCTGGGTCAGGGGTTGTTGTAATCCCGCCTGCGCGAGCCGATGCACACAAGGTGCAATAGCGCAGCCACAATAAACAAGCAGCCCGGCCATTGGCCGGGCTGCTTGCTATGTGAGGTGCTGACGAGCGGACGCCGCGAGCGGGTGTGAGTTAGCGGGGCTCGCGCAGCAGATTGGTGAGGGCGCTTGGCAGCTCGGGATAGCTGAAGTGAAAACCGGCCTGTTGCAGCCGTGCTGGTATCACCTTTTGTCCGGTCAGCAGCAGATCTGCCGCCTCCCCCATCACCAGTTGCAACAGCGGCGCCGGGACGAAGAAGAGGTGTGGACGGTGCAGCGTCGCAGCTAGGGTCTGGCTGAACTCCCGGTTGCTGACCGGATGAGGGGCGGTTCCGTTGAAGATGCCGCTGCACTCCTCGTGTTCCAGCAGGAACAGCATGGCGCGTACCAGATCCTGCACATGGATCCAGCTCATCATTTGGCTGCCCGATCCCATAGGGCCGCCGAGTCCGAGTCGGTAGGGGGGGAGCATTTTGGGCAGGGCGCCGCCATCCATACCAAGCACCAGTCCGATCCGCACGATACAGACCCGGGTTTGGCGGCTCTGGGCTTCCTGCGCCAAGGTTTCCCACTGCTGGCAGAGCTGGTGGGTAAACTCGTCGTTGGGAGAGCGGCACTGCTCGTCAAGGGTTTCGGTGCCCTGTCTGCCATACCAGCCGATGGCGGAGGCGTTGATCAGCACCTTGGGCGGCGTGCTGGATAGCTTGATGAGATCCACCAGCTGCTCGGTCAGTAGCCAGCGGCTATCGCAGAGCAGCTGTTTGCGCGACTCGCTCCAGCGTCCTGCGGCGATGGGTTCACCGGCCAGATTGATCACCGCGTCCACGTCATTGAGGTCATCAAGCCGGTCGAGGTTATCCAATACCTTGATATCGTGGCCGAGCAGGGAGTAAGCGCGGCTCCCCTGCCTGCTCAATACCACGACCTCGTGATTGACCTTGAGATGGGCAACCAGCTTGCGGCCGATAAAGCCGGTCCCTCCGGTAATAAGAATCTTCATCGCTGCACGCTCCTGCTGCCGTTTGCTCTACTCTAATGACGTCGTCCTCCTGCAACAAGTGGACGAGCTTGGCATGTGTTGTTCACTAGACTGGTTTTAACTCTATCTTTTTCTTACCAGATATTGTTCAACAATAGTTTGAATTGATTGATTTTTGTTGGGTGGAGATTTGTTGAACAATCGCTATTATGGCGACCCTTTTCGCCTGTCCAACGAGGCTGTCACCCATCATCCGAGCATCAAAGAGGCCGCCATGCCATTTCGTCGTTTGAAACTTCGCCAGCTTTACTCGAGGATTCTGGTAGCGCTGCTGATGGGGGGCGGGATCCTGCTGCTGGGGGTTGTTGCCGTTATCTGGCAGACGGTGACGGAGATAGAGCGTGATGCCGATTCACGGTTGCAGCATGCCCGTATGATGTTTGATCGCACCATCGGCCATGCCCGGCAGGCGGCCATCAATGTGGAGGGGATGCTTGGTCACTCCTGCAAGGAGGCGGCACAACTGCTGCGCGAACAGGTGGCCACTGTGCCCGATGTCCGTTCCGCCAATCTGGCTGTCGGCAGCCACATCTACTGCACCTCGCTCTATGGTGACTACGATGGCCCCTTCAATCCTGACAGTTATGTGGATGGCAGGCTGCAACTGCTGCCTGGCAATGAGGTTACACCGGATCGCCCCTTGATCGTGCTGCGTCATGAAACGGACAAGGGGAGCGTGCTGATCGGTGTAGATGGCTACTACCTGCGCAATACCCTCGAGATCTCCAGCAAGAACTCCCCGATGGCTCTCGTGGTGGGACAGAGGGCTCTGTTTGGCTCAGGTCAGGTCGGGGCGGCACCCTCTCCGACAGAAGAGGGTTATATTGCCCTCGCTTCGGCCGATTTCCCCTACCAGGTCGTCACCAGGGTCACGGTGCATGACTACTGGAGCCACGCATGGCGCTACTCCAGATATACCTTGTTCCTCTCTCCGCTGCTGGCGCTGCTGATTGGATTCGGCACCTTCAGGCTAATGGGGCGTAGCAGCTCACCAGCGGAAGAGCTCAAGCGGGCGTTGATCGAGGAGGAGTTTATCCCCTATCTGCAGCCGGTGGTCTCCGGTGAGGATGAGCAGTGGCGTGGCTGTGAGGTGCTGATGCGCTGGCAGCATCCCAAGCAGGGGATGATCTCGCCGGATCGCTTTATTCCGCTGGCGGAAGATAGCGGGTTGATCGTGCCCATGACCAGCCTGTTGATGGCCCAGGTGCGCGACCACTTCTCCCCTTATGCCCGCAAGTTGCCGGCCAAATTCCATTTTTGCTTCAATATCAGCGCCAAACACTTTCAAGATCTCGACCTGTTGACTGACTGCAAGGCGTTTCTCGACGCGTTTAAGGACAATCCCGTTGATTTGGGGCTGGAGCTGACCGAGCGGGAGTTGCTGGTGGCCGATGAGACAACCGCACGGATGTTTGCCGAATTGCGCAAGCTGGGCGTGTTGATCTCTATCGATGACTTTGGCACCGGTCACTCCAGTCTCACCTATCTGCAACAGTTTCAGGTCGATGCACTCAAGATTGATCGGAGCTTTGTGGAGATGATCGGCACGGATGCACTCTCCAGCCATATCGTTGAAAACGTGATTGATCTGGCGAAGCGACTTGAATTGATCCTGATCGCTGAGGGGGTCGAGAAGCAGTCGCAGGCGGACTACCTGCGGGCGCGCCACGTTGACTATCTGCAAGGGTATCGTTACAGCCGTCCCATTCCGATGAAGCAGTTTTGCAAGACCCTATTTGGCTGAACGGTTTAATGGGGAGCATAAAAAACCAGCGATCGCTCGCTGGTTTTTTGTTGATACGGTTTGGCTTGGGCGATCAGAGCATGCGCTGGAGGGCGCGGGCCAAGCGTTTGACCCCCTCTTCAATGGTCGCTTCATCGACGCAGGAGAAGCTCAGGCGCAGGGTGTTCTTGATCTCGGGGCGCACGTAGAAGGGGGCGCCGGGTACGAAGGCCACTTTCTCCTTGATCGCCTCGTCAAACAGCGCCATGGCACTGATGTGGGCTGGCAGAGTCAGCCAGAGGAACATGCCCCCTTCCGGTCGGGTGTAGCTGACGCTGGGCGGGCAGTGACGGGCCAAAGCGGCCTCCATGGCAGCGCGCTGGCGGCCATAGACCTCCTTGATCTTCTCCAAGTGAGCGTCGAGGGAGTTGTCGGTCAGGAAGCGGTGCAGCACCTGCTGGCTGAAGGCGTTGCTGTGCAGATCGGTCGCCTGCTTGGCGATGGTCACCTTCTTGCGCAGCCACTCCGGCATCACCATCCAGCCCAGACGGAAGGCGGGCACCACGGTCTTGGAGAAGGAGCCGAGCAGCACGGTATTGTTTGGCGCCAGCTTGGCAATCGGGGGCAGATGCTCGCCCTCGAAGCGCAGTTCGCCGTAAGGATCATCTTCCACCATCAACAGCTCGTGGCGCACCAGTCGCTCGGCCAGTGCCTCGCGGTTGGCACGGCTGTACGAGACACCGCTCGGGTTCTGGAAGTTGGGCACGCCGTAGAGCAGCTTGGCATTGGATCCGCTTGCCAGCAGCGCATCCAGCGCCGCCAGATCCAGACCCTCTTCTTCAAGGGTGATCGGCTTGAAGGTGGGCTGGTAGACAGAGAAAGCCTGAATGGCGCCAAGGTAACCCGGCTCTTCGATGATGAGATCCTGACCCTCGTCGATCAGCACCTTGCCCAGCAGATCCAGCGCCTGCTGGGAGCCGCTGGTGATGAGGATGTTGTCCGGATTGATCTGCATGCCGTGGCGGGCCAGATAGCGGTCGGCAATATATTGGCGCAGCGGGGCGAAGCCCTCGGTCGCCGCATATTGCAGGGCAGCAGCCCCCTGTTCGCGCAGTACATCCTGACAGGCCTGATCGATCGCCTTGACCGGAAACAGGTGGGGATTGGGCAGGCCACCGGCGAAGGAGATGATCTCCGGATTGGCGGCAACTTTGAGGATTTCACGGATAAAGGAAGGCTCGACCTTCTCGAAGCGCTGGGCAAAAAACGGCTGCATAGACAATTCTCTCGGCATGTGGGCGGTCGCTCCATTCGACCGCCAGGTTATCCGTTTGTATCAGATTTCAGAAATGAGGCAATGATTGTCACAAAAATAGCCAAAAAAGGGCTGGAACGACTCTACTGCGGATTATATTGGACGGTTAGTCGGTGTGATGATGCCACTGAGGGAGCTGGGAAGTGGATGGCCGGAATATTTGTTGCGCGAAACACTTGCGCCTTGGGCCTATCTTGGGATAATTCGCTCCCCTGTTTTCGCGGGTCGATGAAATGCCGAGCCGCGAGCGGTCCCGCTCGGGATCGGACACAAGATGTATTACCCGGATTGATGAAATAACGAGACCATTATGCCTGTGACCCAAGATGTATTTAACGAAGACGGCAAGTTCATGCGCAAGATCCGCAGCTTTGTCCGTCGCGAAGGCCGCCTGACCAAAGGGCAGGAGAAGGCCCTGGAAGAGCTCTGGCCGGTCATGGGCATCGATTTCGAGCCAAAGCAGCTCGATCTGGTCGCACTGTTTGGCCGCGAGGCACCTGTGGTGCTGGAGATCGGCTTTGGCATGGGCGCCTCTCTGGTTGAGATGGCCAAGAATGCCCCCGAGAAGAACTTCATCGGCATCGAAGTGCACTCCCCGGGCGTGGGCGCCTGTCTGGGTACCGCTCAGGAAGCGGGCGTCACCAATCTGAAAGTGATCTGCCACGATGCGGTCGAGGTGCTGGAGCACATGATCCCGAATGGTTCACTCTCCTGCCTGCAGCTCTTCTTCCCGGATCCCTGGCACAAGAGCCGTCACCACAAGCGCCGCATCGTACAGCCTGCGTTTGCTCAGGATATTCGCCAGAAGCTGGCCATCGGTGGCGTGTTCCACATGGCCACCGACTGGGAAAACTATGCCGAGCACATGCTGGAAGTGATGAGCGCCGCCGAGGGTTACGAGAACACCTCTGCCACCGGCAACTGGGTGCCTCGTCCGGACTGGCGTCCGCTGACCAAATTTGAACAACGCGGCCACCGTCTGGGCCACGGGGTTTGGGATCTGATTTTCAAGCGTGTCAGCTAAGCTGGCACGTCAACACACCTAGCGTATCAACTAACTTGAGGAGCTATCATGGCCAATCGTAGCCGCCGCCTGCGCAAGAAACTGCGCGTCGATGAATTCCAGGAAATGGGTTTCGACATCAGTTTCAACTTCCCGGTCGGCACTGCCGAAGAGACCATCGATGCGGTAGTCGATGCGATGATCGATGAGGTTGTTGAACCCCGCAAACTGGCGTTTGCCGGCTCCGGTCACCTGGCCTGGGAAGGGATGATCTGCACCCAGCAACTGGGCAAGTGTACCGAAGAAGACCGCGCTGCCGTCAAATCCTGGCTGGAAGGCAAGGGGATGGAAGCCGTGGTCGTTACCGAGCTGTTCGACCTCTGGTACGGTGAACCGGCCTGATACAAGGCTGCCGCATCTGGCGCCTTGTTGTGGGTAACTGAAAAATCCCGCCGCTGGCGGGATTTTTGTCAGTGGGGATGGGATCTCCACCGCTGTTTTAGTCATGGAATCGCTTATTGCTTATGGTGTTGTCATCCGAATTACTGGCCAGCATCCTTGAAGAGGTGCGCCCGTTGCTGGGACAAGGCAAGGTGGCCGACTACATTCCGGCACTGGCTCAGGTGCCTGCCGATCGGCTGGGTATCGCAGTCTGTACCGTCGAGGGGGAGCTGTTCACCGCCGGTGACGCTTTTGAACCCTTCTCCATCCAGAGTATCTCCAAGGCCCTGAGCCTGACCCTGGCACTCACTCTCTATCAGGAGGAGGAGATCTGGGCCCGTGTTGGCAAGGAGCCCTCCGGCCAGCCCTTCAACTCGCTGGTGCAGCTCGAGTTCGAGCAGGGGATCCCCCGCAACCCCTTTATCAATGCCGGGGCGCTGGTGGTGAGCGATCTGCTGGAGACCCGCCTCACTGCGCCGCGTCAACGTACCCTTGAGCTGGTGCGCCGTCTTTCCGGCAATCCGGCCATTATGGCGGATCAGGTGGTCGCCCGCTCCGAATATCAGCACTCTGCCCGCAACGCCGCTATCGCCTATCTGATGAAGGCCTATGGCAACTTCGAAAACGAAGTGGACAAGGTGCTGCAAAGCTACTTCAATGCCTGTGCCATTCGCATGAGCTGCGTCGATCTGGCGCGGGCATTCATCTATCTGGCCAACCGTGGTGTGCCACTGGGCGAGAGCGTGCCGCTGCTGCCCGCCCGCACCACCAAGCAGGTCAACGCCCTGCTCGCCACCTGCGGCCTCTATGATGAGGCGGGCGATTTTGCCTATCGGGTCGGCATGCCGGGCAAATCGGGGGTCGGCGGCGGTATCATCGCCCTGATCCCGGGCGAGCTCTGCGTCTGTGTCTGGTCGCCCGAGCTCAACAAAGCTGGCAACTCGCTGGCGGGCACGGCGGCGCTGGAGCTGCTGGCCGAGCGGCTGGGTCGCTCCATTTTTTAACCTTGTTCACTATGAATCGAGAAATCACCATGAAACGACATCTTCGCTTCTTGCAGGCCGCGCTGGCGACCTTACTGCTCTGGTGTGCCCTGCCCGCCGTGGCAGGGGAGTTGCCATCGCTCTCGCTGGCCGATGCCAAGGCCAAACAGGCTGTCATCCTGGATACCCGCGCCAGCTACTTCTATCAGGGGTGGCCGATGGAAGGGGAGAAGCAGGGCGGCCATGTGGCGGGCGCCGAGAACCTCTCAGCCGAGTGGAAATACAGCGATGAAGAGTGGCCAAAGGCGCTCGAGATCAAGGGGCTGAAAGCCGATCGTCCGGTTGCCCTCTATGGTGCATCCCGCGAAGTGGCCGAGGTGGCCCGTCTGCTGCGCAAGCAGGGGATCAAGCAGCTGTTCGAGCTGCAAGGGTGGCAAGCCGCACCGCGCGAGTCGCTGGCACGCTGGCAGCAGCTGGTCTACCCGCGCTGGTTGGCGGATCTGCAAGAGGGCAAGCCGGTTGCCGCGGCGCCCAAGGGGGACTGGAAGCTGTTTGAAGTGGATTGGGGTTCACCCAAGGCATATCTCATCAGCCACATCCCGGGGGCCGGTTATATCGATACCAACAGCCTCGAAGAGGAGCCGCTGTGGAACAAGGTCTCTGACGAAGCGCTCAAGAAGCTGCTGCTGGATAACGGCATCCGTCACGACACCACCGTCATCCTCTATGGTCGCAACACCATGGCTGCTGCCCGTGCCGCGCACCTGATGATGTATGCGGGGGTGGAAGATGTGCGCCTGCTGGACGGTGGTCTGGATGCCTGGTTTATCCAGCACCTGCGCACCGAAACCGGTCTGCCCAACAAATATGAGCCGGTGAAGGAGTTTGGCGTGACCATTCCCGCTCACCCCGAGTACTACACCACGCTAAGTCAGGCGAAAGAGCTGCTCAAGCAGCCCGATAGCGCACTGGTCAGCGTGCGCACCTGGGACGAGTTTGTCGGCAACACCTCAGGTTACAGCTACATCAAGCCGAAGGGCGATATCCCGGGGGCTAAGTGGGGTCATGGTGGGGTGGATGCCAACAGCATGAGCGACTTCCACAACCCGGACGGCACCATGAAGCCGGCCCGCGAAATCCTCGCCATGTGGGACCAGTGGAATATCGAGCCAACTCAGCAGGCGGCGTTCTACTGCGGTACCGGCTGGCGCGCCTCCGAGGCCTTCTTCTACGCCTGGCTGATGGACTGGAAACAGATCAGCGTCTACGACGGCGGTTGGTACGAGTGGAGTTCCGATCCCAAGAACCCGACCGTGACCGGTGAGCGTCAGCCTGCCAAGTCATGATTGCGTTCTTGCGCTGAACAGAAGAGGCCGGACAGAGATGTCCGGCCTTTTTCATTGCGCTCGCCACCCGGCCAGATAACTAGGCTAAGTCGCTGATTATTGACGGCGATCTCGCTTTGCTCATCCCGCCATCCCGTGCCGTGCTATTGAACTAGGCTTCAAGAAACATCCTCGTGGTGAGGATGATCGCAGAAGAGGCCGCAATGAAAAAACTGATGATGATCCTGGTGTGTGCCCTGGGGCTGGTGGCATGCAGCTCCCAATACATCATGAGCACCAAGGATGGCAAGATGATCACCACAGAGAGCAAACCCAAGCTGGACGAGAGCACCGGCATGTATCGCTATTACGATCATGAAGGGCGCGAGGTAATGATCAAGAAAGATGACGTGACCCAAATCATGGAGCGCTAAGCGCTCTCTTGCCGCAAGGGCCGCTATCTGCGGCTCTTCTCTTTTTGCCGAAAAGTCGCGCTGTTTTCTCTGTTGATCCCCGCACATTTGCAGCAAATTCAGCTTTGATACAGCTTCCGTTATGGTTTAACCCTTATCATCACACTCCATTTTTTATTGGAGGTGTTATGTCCTTGATGTCTATCTGGAATTCCCGTTTTTCTGCACGCAGCTTGCTGGGTGGTGTCTTGCTGGTGGTGGCGTCAGCCAGCCATGCCGGTGACGATCAGTTCACGCTGGGGCGGACTATTTTGCTGGGAGCCGGTGATCATGGTGCGACAATTCCTTTGGTGGTTTGCCGTCAGACCAAATATATCAAGGTGAAGGCAGAGCGTGATTTGACCCTGGATCGGGTGGTGGTGACCTATGGTGGTGATCGTACCAAGACCATTCGTTTCGATCGGGAAATGAGCAGTGATAAAGAGACCGAGTGGAAATCACTGGGCTCGCGCCGTTGTGTGAAAAAAATCGAAGTGTACGGTAATTCAGAGCGCAGCAAAGCGGGCGTAAAAGTATTCGGCCGCAAATAATTGATGTGGTTTTTCTGCGCAGACAGATGAGTTAAAAATAATGGCGAGCCGTGGCTCGCCATTATTTTTTATGGTCGGGTTCGCTATTTTTTCGGCCGAAACGGCTTGATGACAGTTTCATCGCACTCGAGATACGGCCCTTCCATCAAATCGATACAGTAGGGGATGGCGGGGAAGACTGCATCCAGACATTCGCGGATTGATTTGGGCTTGCCCGGCAGATTGACGATCAGGGTATCGTCGCGCAGCCCGGCAGTCTGGCGCGACAGAATGGCGGTCGGCACAAATTTGAGGGATTCGGCCCGCATCAGCTCGCCAAAGCCCGGCATCATGCGATCACATACCGCCTCGGTCGCTTCCGGCGTGACATCCCGCTTGGCCGGACCGGTGCCGCCTGTGGTGACGATGAGACAGCACTGCTCCTCATCCGCCAGCCGGATCAGGGTCGCTTCAATCAGCTCCTGCTCATCGGGGATCACCTGATAGACAGGTTCCCACTCCGAGGTCAGATAGGCGTTCAGGGTGTCGATGATGGCCTTGCCGGAGAGGTCTTCATAGATGCCCGCGCTGGCGCGATCGCTGACGGTGACGATACCGATTTTTGCCTTGCTCATGGTCTGCTCTTAAATGTCCGATAAAAGTGGCAATTAAAATAACATAATCAGTGAGATATGTTAAACCGTCAGGAGATGACGCGGGTCGGTGAGGGAAGAATAAAGTGTCGAATGAAGCAAAATAAGGCCACCCGGATTTTTATTTGCAATAAAAAACAGAAAATCACAACCTAAAATGTATAAGTGTTTTATCTCGCCTGAATTAAAAACAATCGCTTGTTTCCAAACACAATTAAAATAAATAGACACCCTCGTAGTGACCATTGTCCGGTTTAGTCGCCAGTGGATGGATTGAACCCTTTTTAGCCGCGTCGTATATACAGATTTATATGGCTGGGACGTGATGGTGTGGTACCGCAGTGTGTTGCCAGCAATAGTCGCCAAGGAGGGCATATGGAGTTGCCTGATTTTGACACCCTGAAGGAGTTGGCTGCGAGTGAGCCCTCCCGGCTGGATGCGATTCTGGAGCAGCAGATCGACCAGTTGATGGCCCGTGCGAGCCCCGATCAGCAGCGCCGTCTGCGCGGGTTGCAGTTCAAGATTGATGGTCAGCGCAGTCTGGCGAAAAACAATCTTGATAGCTGTATCCGGATTACCAACATGATGCGGGAATCTTTTTATTTGATGCGCAGCGAAATGAGCCAGTTCAGAGAAGAGGGGGACCCTCCGCCTGAAAGCGATGGCAGTGGTAAAATAATCCATCTGACGGACTATCGACGTCGCAAATAATCTGCAATAACTCCCTTGTTTGATATTTCAGCCAAATCGGTGAAGCCATAATAAAGGGAATTGCTGGCGACCTGATTGTTATGGTTTTTAATGTTAGTCGTAATGTATTTGTGATGTAATTTCTTTTCTCCTTCTTGTAATAACTTATTAGTCAGGTTGTGATAGGGGTGGATGAATAACAGTAAAAGTTAGGCTAATATGGCCGAAATTTTTATTGCTACGACTCGAAGGGATTATGAGAAGTATCACACCAAGACGGGTGTTGTCGCGGGAGCAACAGACAGAGATCACCCGCATTATCGTCAAGGTGGGTCAGATGTTGGCCCAGTTCGGGGCGGAGAGCCGGATCATCGAGCAGACCACGGTGCGGCTGGGGCTGGCGCTGGGGCTGGAGAGTGTCGAGATGGCCATCTCTTCCAGTGCCATCGTGCTCACCAGTCTCTATCAGGGGGGGTGCGTCACCACTACCCGGCGGGTGCGCGAACATGGCATCAATATGCAGGTGGTGTGCGAGATCCAGCGGATCTGCATCATGGCGGAAAAAGAGCTGATCGGTGCCCGTGAAGTGCGCCAGCGGCTCGAGGCCATCGTCCCCTTTCACTATCACCCCTGGCTAGTGGTCCCCATGGTGGGGCTCTCCTGTGGCGCCTTTAGCCTGCTGTTTGGCGGTGACTGGCCCATCTTCCTGGTGACCTGCTTCTCGTCTGCCGTGGCGATGCGGGTGCGCCAGCTGATGGCCCGCCATCACCACAGCCCGCTCATCAACTTTGCCGCCACCGGCTTTATCGCCACCCTGCTCTCTTCCAGCGCCACCTTCTTCAACTGGGGTGACCAGCCCTATCTCGCCATGGCGGCCAGCGTGCTGCTGCTGGTGCCGGGCTTTCCGCTGATCAATGCGGTCTCAGATATGGTGAAGGGCTACTTCAACATGGGGCTGGCCCGCTGGGGGACTGCGACCCTGCTGACCATCAGCGCCGCCATAGGTATCATTTTGGCCATGTCGGTCACCGGTATCTGGGGGTGGAAAGTATGATGGATTTGCTCTGGCTACTGGCCAAGGATGCCTTCTGGTCCTCCATTCCGGCGGTGGGGTTTGCCATGCTGTTCAACGTGCCGCCACGGATGCTGAAATATTGCGCCATGGGCGGCGCGCTGGCCCACAGCCTGCGTACCCTGCTGATCCACTACGGCATGCCCATCGAGTGGGCGACGCTGGCGGCGGCGACTACGGTCGGCTTTGTCTGCGTCTACTGGTCGCGCCGTCTGCTGGCACCGCGTCCGGTGTTCAGCGTTGCCTCGATTATTCCGATGATCCCGGGTAGTTATGCGTTCAAGACCATGATTGCGGTGGTAGAGCTCAACATCAATGGCGTGACCATGGAGTTGCTCCAGAGTGCGGTGGAGAACGGCCTCAAGGCGCTCTTTATCGTCGGTGCCCTCAGTTTCGGTTTGGCGATCCCCTCTCTGGTCGTGTACCGTAACCGCCCCATAATCTGACAGACGGTGAGAGGCCCCATGAAGATTTCCATGATTGCCGCCATGGCCCACGACAGGGTGATCGGCAAGGACAACCAGATGCCCTGGCATCTGCCTGCCGATCTGGCTCACTTCAAGCGTGTCACCCTCGGTAAACCGGTATTGATGGGGCGCAAGACCTTCGAATCCATCGGTCGACCGCTGCCCGGACGGCGCAATCTGGTGATTAGCCGCAATCCCGACTATCAGGTCGAGGGCATTGAGGTGGTGGGTTCCGTCGAGGCGGCGCTGGCGCTGTTGGCAGGCAGCTCGGTGGAGGAGTTGATGGTGATCGGTGGTGGTCATCTCTATGCCGAGATGTTGCCGAGTGCGGATTGCCTCTATCTGACGCAAATCGATCTGGCGGTGGAGGGGGATACCCGTTTCCCCGCTTTTGACGATGGCCACTGGCAACGCGTTGATTGCGAGAGCCACCCTGCCGATGAGAAGAACCCGCACCCCTATAGCTTCGAGACCTGGCTGCGACGCTGACGGGCGAATGCTAATTTGCAAATAACAACAAGGGCATCTTCAGATGCCCTTGTTGTTCTGTTGGGTTTTCAAGACGGGATTAGATGCCTGAGCCGTCGTTCTCGCCATTTTCCTCGTGCAAACCGCACTCGCGCTTGAGGCCGAAGAAGCGGGTCTGCTCCTCGCTCATGCCCGGCTCCCACTTGGCGGTGGTGTGGACATCTCCCACCGAGAGATAACCCTGCTCCCACAGCGGGTGGTAGGGGAGCTCGAACTCCTTGAAGTAGTAGAAGACATCCTTGTTGCTCCAGTCGATCACCGGCAGGAACTTGAAGCGGCCGCGCTGGATGCCCAGCACCGGCAGCTTGCCACGGCTGCCGGACTGCTCCCGGCGCAGGCCGGAGAACCAGGTCTGGGCGCCGAGCTCACGCAGGGCGCGGTCCATCGGCTCCACCTTGTTGAGCTGGTTGTAGCGGGTGATCCCCTCCACCCCCTGCTCCCACAAAAGGCCAAATCGCGCCTCCTGCCAGGCTGGGCTGAGCTCGGCCCGGTAGATCTTCAGGTTGAGGGCGAGACGCTCGGTCAGCTCGTCGATAAAGCGGTAGGTCTCGGGGAAGAGATAACCGGTATCGGTCAGCACTACGGGCACGTCGGCCCGTTCGCGACTCACCAGATGGAGCATCAGCGCCGCCTGAATGCCGAAGCTGGATGAGAGCACATGCTCCCCCGGCAGATTGGCCAGGGCCCAGCGCACCCGCTCGGGGGCACTCATGGTATCCAGCTCCCGGTTGAGGGGCGCCAGCGCCTCGGCCTGCTCTTCACGGCCGAGGGCCAGCAGTGCCTGCAGGTCAAGGCGGCCATCTTCAGTGACATTAAGCGGCAGATTAAGCGGCATAGAAGTCCCTCGCAGAATCGATAACGGGGGCAATTACCCCAGCCCGGATCACGAAGTCGCCGAAGCACTCACCCTGATTGCGCTCTGTGGCCCAGCGGCCGATCAGCGCGTCCAGTTCGGCCAGGATCTGCGGCTCGGTGATGTTCTCCAGGTGCAGGCGCGGAATGCGGGTGCCCTCAAGGTTGCCCCCCAGATGGAGGTTGTAGCGGCCGGGCGCCTTGCCCACCAGACCCACTTCCGCCAGCATGGCGCGGCCGCAGCCGTTGGGGCAGCCGGTGACCCGGAAGATGATGGCGTCATCGGCCAGGCCGTGCTTGGCCAGTAAGCCTTCGATGTCGGTGACAAACGCTGGCAGCATGCGCTCCGCCTCGGCCATTGCCAGCGGGCAGGTAGGCAGTGCCACACAAGCCATGGACTGCTTGCGCTGCTCGCTCACGCCGTCATCCAGCAGGCCGTATTGGCGCGCCAGCCCTTCGATGCGGGCCTTCTCGCTGGCAGGCACCCCGGCGATGATCAGGTTCTGGTTGGCGGTCAGGCGAAAATCCCCCTGATGCACCTTGGCGATCTCCAGCATGCCGGTTTTGAGCGGCTTGCCCGGGAAGTCCAGCAGGCGGCCATTCTCGATAAACAGGGTGAGGTGATGCTTGCCGTCGATCCCCTCGACCCAACCGAAGCGATCGCCACGGCTGGTGAACTCATAGGGGCGAACCGGCCCGAACTGGATGCCAGCGCGGCTCTCCACCTCGGCCTTGAAGGCTTCGACGCCGACGCGCTCAAGGGTGTACTTGGTCTTGGCGTTCTTGCGGTTGACCCGGTTGCCCCAGTCGCGCTGGGTGCTGACCACGGCGGCTGCCACCTCCAGTACGTGGGAGAGCGGAATAAAGCCAAAGTCGCTCGCCTTGCGCGGGTAGGTGCTGGTGTCGCCGTGGGTCATGGCGAGCCCGCCGCCCACCAGCACGTTGAAGCCTACCAGCTTGCCGTGTTCGGCAATCGCCACGAAGTTGAGATCGTTGGCGTGGATATCCACGTCGTTATGAGGCGGGATCACCACAGAGGTCTTGAATTTGCGCGGCAGGTAGTTGGACCCCAGGATCGGCTCCTCATCCTGCCCCAGTTTTTCACCGTCCAGCCAGATTTCCACGTAGGCGCGGGTCTTGGGCAGCAGGTGCTCGGAGATCTTCTTGGCCCACTCGTAGGCCTCCTGATGCAGCTCGGACTCCACCGGGTTGCTGGTGCAGAGCACGTTGCGGTTCACGTCGCCCGCAGTGGCGATGGAATCGATGCCGGTGCTGTTGAGGGTCTGGTGCATCAGCTTGATGTCGCGCTTCAATACCCCGTGGAACTGGAAAGTTTGACGGGTAGTCAGGCGGATGCTGCCGTAGAGGCTGTGCTCTTCGGCGAACTTGTCGATGATTTGCCACTGGGCTGGGGTGATGATCCCACCCGGCAGGCGGGCACGCAGCATGACGTTGTGCAGCGGTTCCAGCTTCTGGGCGGCGCGCTCCGGGCGGATGTCGCGGTCATCCTGCTGGTACATGCCGTGAAAGCGGATCAGCTGGAAGTTGTCGCCGTTGAAGCCGCCAGTGAGCGGATCCTGCAGATCTTGCTCAATGGTGCCACGCAGGAAGTTGCTCTCGCGCTTGAGGCGCTCGTTGTCGGCCAGCGGCCCTTCGACCGGTCCCGCTTTTGGGTGAGAAAGAGGTTGTTTGCTCATCAATAGACATCCCTTTGATAACGTTTGGCACGACGCAATTCGCTCAAATACTCTTCTGCTTCCTCACGGCTCTTGTGGCCGTGTTCGGCAATTACATCCAGCAGGGCCTCCTGCACATCCTTGGCCATCTTGTTGGCGTCACCACACACATAGAAGTGAGCGCCTGCTTCCAGCCACTGGTAGAGCTCCTGGCCCGCTTCACGCAGACGGTCCTGCACATAGATCTTGTTGGCCTGATCCCGGCTGAAGGCCAGGGAGATCTTCGACAGCAGCCCCGATTTCACATAACGCTGCCACTCCACCTGATAGAGGAAATCCTGGGTAAAGTGGGGGTTGCCGAAGAAGAGCCAGTTCTTGCCCTCGGCCCCCTGCGCTTCCCGCTCCTGCATAAAGGCGCGGAACGGGGCGATGCCGGTGCCCGGGCCCACCATGATGACGGGGGTGTCGGGGTTTTGCGGCAGGCGGAAGTTGTCGTTGTGCTCGATGAATACCCGCACCTCGCCATCCTCAATCAGCCGATCCGCAAGATAGGAGGAGGCTGCGCCAGAGCGCACAGTGCCATCCTCCTGCGGGTAACGCACCACACCGACGGTCAGGTGCACCTCCTCTTCCACTTCGCTCTGGGCGGAGGCGATGGAATAGAGGCGTGGGGTGAGGGGTCGCAGCAGGCCAACCAGCTGCTCGGCCGTGAGCGCGGTCGGGAAGCGTTTCAGCACATCCACCACCTGAGCAGAGGCGACCAGTGCATTGACCTGGGCCTTGTCGCCAGCCAGATCTTTCAGCGCTGCGTTGTCCGATATATCAGCGAGCCCTGTGATAAAGCCGCCGTGCAGCCGGGTCAGTTCGAAGTGACCGGTCAGTGCGGTGCGCAAGGTGCCGTGGGCTGTGGCTTCATCGCCAGAGAGGCCGGTCAGGGCCAGCACTTCGCCCACCAGTTCGGCGTCATTGTCGAACCAGACACCGAGGGCATCCCCCGGCTGATAGGTGAGGCCGGAGTCGGCCAGATTGATTTCGATATGGCGGATATCCTTGGTGGAATCCCGGCCGGTGATCTTCTGATTGATCGACAGGCGGGCAGGGAAGGGGTTCTCCTTGCTGTACTGGCTGTGGCCAACCGCCTGCTGCACCGCGCTGGCTACGCTGTTGCTGGCAGCACCGGTAGAGAGGGTCGTGGCAATGGCGTTGAGCGCTTGTTCGCCCCACGACTTGGCTGCATCCTGATAATCCACATCGAGGCTGGCGAGCTCATAAATGCGCTCGGCTCCAGCGGTGGCGAGGAAGTTGTCAAAATCTTTGCCGGTCTGGCAGAAAAATTCGTAGGAGCTGTCACCCAGCCCCAGCACCGCGAACTTGAGGCCGTCCAGCTTGCCGATCTTGCCTTTTTTAAGCTGCTCGAACAGATCGACTGCGCTCTCCGGCGGTTCACCCTCCCCGTAAGTGCTCACTACCACCAGCAGATGGCTTTCTTTCTTGAGCTGCTTGGGTTTGTAGTCGGCCATCGACGCTAGGGTGGCCGGTAGACCACGGGCTTCGGCCTGCGCCTTGATGGCAGTAGCGACGCCTTTGGCGTTGCCGGTCTGGGAGCCGTAGAGAATGGTCAGGCTGCCGCTGGGCGCGGCCACGGCAGCGCTGGCTGCAACGCTTTGGTGACCGCTCTGGGAGAGGCCGTAGAGATATCCGCTCACCCAAGCCAGTTGCTGGGTATTGAGGGTCGAGATTACCTGACCCAGCTGACGTTGCTGCTCGTCAGAGAGGGGGGAGAGGTTGAATGGGGAATCCTTCAATTGCATCACACGCGTCTTCCATGGTCTGATTTTTGGCCAGATTAAAGGGCGTGTTGGATAACAACAAAGAATAAAAATGTCTTCTTTATTCTATTAATGCATTAAAAGGGCAGGGGTACGCCTGCTCCCGCAGAAAAAGAGGGGCGTGGTATAAAGAGCGTTAAATGAGAGCCACTTGATAACACAGGAAGCGCCATGTCGAATATCCGATTGTTTCATGTCAATGCGTTCAGTCAGCAGCCCCTTGGTGGCAATCCCGCGGTGGTCGTATTGGGAGCAGCCCTGCCTGATGCTAGCCAGCTGGCGATGGCGGCCGAGTTCAACCTCTCCGAGACAGCTTTTTTGGTACAACTTGGCAGAGCCCATTATCAGTTGCGCTGGTTCACGCCGAAAGTCGAGGTTGAGCTCTGCGGTCATGGCACCTTGGCGGCTGCTCATGTGTTGTGGCAGACAGGGGCGGTAGCTGCACACGAGACTATCCGCTTCGAGACCCGTAGTGGTGAGCTGCTGGCCCGGCGCCAAGATGAGTGGATTTGGCTCGATTTTCCACGTATCGCATTGGCTCCACTGACTCTGGACCTAGCCTATGCTGCCGCGCTCGGCTGCCAACCAAGACAAACCCTAGCGGCCGGAGCCAAGTTCTTGCTGGAACTGGCAAGTGAAGAGGAGATCCGTACGCTTTCGCCTGATTTTCATGCTCTGCGTGCTTTGCCGGGACGGGGGGTGATAGTGACGGCGCCCTCAAACGACTCGAACCATGACTTTGTCTCCCGCTATTTCGCCCCTTGGGTGGGCGTCGATGAGGATCCGGTTACTGGTTCCAACCACTGCGCTCTGGTGCCCTTCTGGGCCGAACGGCTTGGTAAACGGCAACTGCGGGCCCGTCAGATTTCGGCCCGTGGTGGTGAGTTACGGCTTGAACTGCAGGAGGCGCGGGTACTGATGGCCGGTCAGGCCGTCACCTTGTGGCAGGGAGAGTGGCTGCTACCGCCAGCCTCATAAGCGGTAAGCATTCGTCAATTGTTGTGAGCATTATAAAAAAACGCCCCGCAGTTGCGGGGCGTTTTTATTGGCTATCACGCTTGGGGTTGACCCAAGGGATTTAGCTGACTTCTGTGGGCCTTACTTCTGCGGACGCAGGGCCGGGAACAGAATGACGTCACGGATGGTGTGGCTGTTGGTGAACAGCATCACCAGACGGTCGATACCGATACCCTGACCGGCAGTCGGCGGCAGGCCGTGTTCCAGCGCGGTGACGAAGTCGGCGTCGTAGAACATGGCTTCGTCGTCGCCAGCTTCTTTCTGATCAACCTGATCCTGGAAGCGCTTGGCCTGGTCTTCTGCATCGTTCAGCTCGGAGAAGCCGTTGGCCAGCTCGCGGCCACCGATGAAGAATTCGAAGCGGTCGGTTACATCCGGGTTCACGTCGTTGCGACGAGCCAGCGGAGAAACGGCTGCCGGGTACTCGGTGATAAAGGTTGGTTGCAGCAGCATGTGCTCCACGGTCTCTTCGAAGATCGCGGTGATCACGTGGCCCAGCTCCCAACCCTTCATCAGCTCGATGTGCAGACGCTTGGCAACGGCCTTGGCGCTCTCGAGGGTAGCCAGATCATCCAGGGTCACATCCGGGTTGAACTTCAGGATGGACTCGACCATGGTGAGGCGCTGGAACGGCTGACCGAAATCGATGGTCAGGCCCTCTTCGCCCTCTTTGGCGTAACGGATCTTGGTGTCGCCCAGGATGTCCTGCGCCAGGGTGCGCAGCAGCTCTTCGGTCAGGTCCATCAGATCGATGTAGTCGGCGTAGGCCATGTAGAACTCGATCATGGTGAACTCGGGGTTGTGACGAACCGAGATACCTTCGTTACGGAAGTTGCGGTTGATCTCGTAGACACGCTCGAAGCCACCGACTACCAGACGCTTCAGATAGAGCTCCGGAGCGATACGCAGGTACATGTCGATGTCCAGCGCATTGTGGTGAGTGACGAACGGACGCGCGGAGGCACCACCCGGAATGACTTGCATCATCGGGGTTTCCACTTCCATGAAGCGCTTTTCGTTGAAGAACTTGCGGATACCGGCAACCACCTGGGTGCGGATCATGAAGGTCTTGCGGGACTCTTCGTTGGCGATCAGATCCAGGTAGCGCTGGCGGCAGCGAGCTTCCTGGTCGGTCAGGCCTTTGTGCTTCTCGGGCAGCGGACGCAGTGCCTTGGTCAGCAGGCGGATATCGGAAACGTGAACGGAGAGCTCACCGGTCTGGGTCTTGAACAGGGTACCTTCGACACCCACGATGTCGCCCAGATCCCACTTCTTGAACTGCTCGTTGTAGAAACCTTCCGGCAGGTCGTCACGGGTGACGTAGACCTGGATCTTGCCGGCCATGTCCTGCAGGGTGGCGAAAGAAGCCTTGCCCATGATCCGGCGGGTCATGATGCGACCGGCAATCTTCACCCGTTTACCCAGGCTCGTCAGCTCCTCGGCGCTTTTGTCGTCGAACTCTGCGTGCAGATCGCCAGAGAGGCTGTCGCGACGGAAGTCGTTGGGGAAAGGATTACCCTGGGCGCGCAGGGCGGCCAGCTTGGAACGACGCTCGGTCATCTCGTTGTTGAGTTCGAGAGTTTGGTCGACTTCCGGAGTGATGGTTTGTTCAGACATGGTGATTCCTGCTTGTTTACAGACCTGATTTCAGGCTGGCTTCGATAAACTTGTCCAAGTCACCGTCGAGCACCGATTGGGTATTACGGGTTTCGACGCCGGTGCGCAGATCCTTGATACGGGAGTCATCCAGCACATAGGAACGGATCTGGCTGCCCCAACCGATATCAGACTTGGTCTCTTCCAGGGCTTGTTTCTCAGCGTTCTGCTTCTGAATTTCCAGCTCGTAGAGCTTGGCTTTCAGCTGCTTCATACACTGGTCTTTGTTTTTGTGCTGGGAACGGTCGTTCTGGCACTGTACCACGACACCGGTCGGTACGTGGGTAATACGCACCGCGGATTCGGTTCGGTTAACGTGCTGACCGCCGGCACCGGAGGCACGGTAGACGTCGATCCGCAGATCCGCCGGGTTGATCTCGATATCGATATCGTCGTCGATCTCGGGGTAGACGAACACAGAACAGAAGGAGGTGTGACGGCGGCCACCGGAATCGAACGGAGACTTGCGAACCAGACGGTGTACGCCGGTTTCGGTACGCAGCCAGCCGAACGCATATTCGCCGGTGAACTTGATGGTGGCGGATTTGATGCCGGCCACGTCGCCTTCGGAGCATTCAATCAGCTCGGGCTTGTAGCCGTGGGCATCGCCCCAGCGCAGGTACATGCGCAGTACCATGTTGGCCCAATCCTGTGCTTCGGTACCACCGGAGCCGGACTGGATGTCGATATAGCAGTCGGAGCCGTCGTGCTGACCGGAGAACATGCGGCGAAACTCGAGATCCACCAGCTTGGCTTCCAGTTGTTCGGATTCGGCGATGGCTTCGTTGAAGGTCTCTTCGTCTTCCCCTTCCACGGCCAGGCTCACCAGCATCTCGACGTCATCCACGCCCTGGGTCAGGGTGTCGATGGTGCCGACCACGTTTTCCAGCGCTACGCGCTCTTTGCCCAGCGCCTGTGCGCGCTCGGGTTCATTCCATACGTCCGGCTGTTCCAGCTCGGCGTTGACCTCTTCTAGACGCTCTTTCTTGGCGTCATAGTCAAAGGTACCCCCTAAGAAGCTCGGTCCGCTCAGACAGCTCCTTAAGTTTATTTAATACGGGATTAACTTCGAACATCGTGAAAACTCTCAGGGTCGATGTGATTTAAAAACGGGATATTCTAGCCAATTGTGGAAGGAATAAACAGGGTTGCCTTGGCTTGTGCGGCTCATGCCGTCAATTTCTGGTGCACTTTTCTCCACCTCGGTAGAAAATATCGCCCGCAGACCCATTTTCAGGTTCAGTTTTGGCCATTCGGGTCGCTAATGACTACGTGTAGTGTTGTGCAATTTAGGGAAAAACCCGCTCCTCACCTCAATAAGAAGAACACATGATGAAAAACCTGTCACTCAAGCAGAAGATACTGTTGTCAGTGGTGATCGCCCTTTCGTTGGTGATTTTGTTGCTCTCCTGGCAGAGCTATAGCAGCCAGAAGTCCCTGTTGCTGCAAGGCAGCCAGGAGCAGTTGCAACGGCTGGGTACCCAGCAGGCCGAGCGTGTCAGCGACTGGCTCGCAGCGCGCCGCGATGTGATCCAGGCGCTCGGCAACAAGGCCGGTGCTGACCCCCTCAATGCCTTGCAACAGGCACAAGTCTCCGGCCGTTTCCAGCTCACCTATTTCGGTGAGAGCAGCGGCAAGATGAATGACTCCGATCCCTCCATCAACCGCGATGGCTACGACCCGCGCTCCCGTGGCTGGTATCAGGAAGCAATGGGCAAGGGCGGCCTGATTGTCACCAAGCCCTATCTCGACGTGGCTTACAACATCATGGTGGTGACCCTGGCCCAGCCGGTTTCTGGCGGGGTAGTCGGTGGTGACCTCTCCATCGCCTCGCTGGTGGAGGACGTCACCAAGATGAAGCTGCCGGCCGATGGTTTTGCCATCATGATGCACAAAGACGGCACCATCATCGCCTACAAGGATGCCGCCAAGGCGATGAAACCGGCCACCGAGATCGACAACGATCTGACCAATGCGCTGATCGAGCAGAGCAAGGCCAGCAACGGTCTGGTGGCGGCCTACTTCGACAACGAAGGACGTGACAAGCTGCTGTGGGCGGTCGATATCCCCGACACCGACTGGGAACTCGTGTTGGTGCTGGACAAGGCCGCGCTGGAAGCGCCGCTCTCCTCCCTGCTGATGACCCAGCTGGGCATGGCGCTGCTGGTGCTAGTGGGCAGTATCCTCGCTATCTCCTGGCTGGTCAGCATGCTGCTGGGCCCGCTCAGCAAGGTCTCCCAGGCACTGGCACGCATTGCCGATGGTAACGGCGATCTGACCCAGCGCATCAAGATCGATGCCAACGATGAAGTGGGTCAGCTGGCGAACAGCTTCAACCGCTTCGTCGGCAGCCAGCACCAGCTGATCGGTAATATCCGCCAGCTGGCCAACGAGCTGAACGCCGATGCCGAGCGCAGTCTGGTGACCAACCAGGCCGCGGTGGACGAGCTGCAGCGTCAGCAGCAGGAGGTGAACATGGTCGCCACTGCGGTCACCGAGATGGCGAGCGCCACCATGGAGATCGCCGGCAACGCCGAGAACACCGCCGCCGCTGCCCAGCAATCTGCCCAGAGCAGTGAGCAGGGCAAGATGCTGGTCAACAAGACCCGCCAGTCCATCAATGGTCTGGCTGAAGAGGTGGGGCAGGCGACCGAGGTGATCGGCGAGCTGAGCCGTCACGCGCAGGCGATCACCAGCATTCTCTCCACCATTCAGGGGATTGCCGAGCAGACCAACCTGCTGGCGTTGAACGCGGCCATCGAAGCGGCCCGTGCTGGTGAGCAGGGTCGTGGTTTTGCGGTGGTGGCTGACGAGGTGCGGGTGCTGTCTCGCCGTACTCAGGACTCCACCCAGCAGATCCAGTCCACCATCGAGACCCTGCAACAGACCACCGCCCGCGCGGTGAGCCTGATGCAGACCAGTCAGGGGCTGGCGGACAACAGCGTGCAGGATGCGGATCAGGCGGTGCGCGCACTGGAAGAGATCACCAGTGCCATCTCCCTCATCTCCGACATGGCGGGCCAGATCGCCACTGCCGCTGAGGAGCAGACCCAGGTGACCGGCGAGATCACCCAGAACACCACCGCCATCAAGGATGTGAGTGACGAGATCACCGCCGCCGCCATGCGCGATCTGGATCAGGCCCAGAGTCTCAAGGGACGGGCAGCTGACCTTAACCAGCAGGTGTCGACCTTTATCCTGTAAGGTGCAACTCTCGGCCTGTTCCGGCTGAGATAAAAAAGCCCCGCCCTCTGTCGAGTGCGGGGCTTTTTGTTGTTCGGGGAAGTGCGGGATATAGGGATTCCGGGTTGCTCGCGGGTCACCCTGGTGGCGGATACGAGCCCCGGCTCTGCCTGCGTCACCTGGCGAGTCGATAACAAACAAAGAGCCCACCGAAAGGTGGGCTCTGATCATATACGTCTGACGGAAAGGGAATTACAGGAATGGCATCGCCATAAACAGCTTGATCACCATGGCGTTGATGATGTCGATAAAGAAGGCGCCTACCATGGGCACCACCAGAAACGCCAGGTGGGAGGGACCGAAGCGCTGGGTGATGGCCTGCATGTTGGCGATGGCGGTCGGGGTGGCCCCGAGGCCAAAGCCGCAGTGACCTGCCGCCAGTACGGCAGCATCGTAATTTTTGCCCATCACCCGGAAGGTGACGAAGGTGGCGTAGAGCGCCATCGCCACGGTCTGGGCGGCCAGCAGGATGAAGATGGGCAGCGCCAGGCTGGCCAGATCCCACAATTTCAGGCTCATCAGTGCCATGGCGAGGAACAGCGACAGGCTGACGTTGCCCAGCAGGGAGACCTCGCGATCGCTCACCTCATGCCAGTTCAGCAGGGTCAGGACGTTGCGCAGCAGCACGCCGACAAACAGCACGCAGACAAAGATCGGCAGCTCGAAGGCGCCCCCTTTGAGGGAAGCAGAGAGCAGCTCGCCGCCTTTGAGGCTGATGGCGATCAGCGCCAGCGTTTCGATGACGCTGAAAGTGGTGAGGGGGCGCTCCATGTCGGGCATTTCGAAGCCCTGAGGGGCCTCATCCTGATTGTGCTCCTCACCGGGCACCTGCACTTTCTTCACCAGATAGCGAGCCACCGGGCCGCCGATCAGGCCGCCCAGCACCAGACCGAAGGTGGCACAGGCGATGGCGAGTTCGGCAGCGGATTGCACGCCGTATTTCTCGGAGAAGGTGGCACTCCAGGCCGCACCGGTGCCGTGGCCGCCGGAGAGAGTGATGGAGCCGGCCAGCAGCCCCATGTGGGGATCCAGACCGAGCAGGGTCGCCAGACCGACACCCAGACTGTTCTGCACCAGCAGCAGGCCGGTGACCACCATCAGGAAGGTAACCACCGCCTTGCCGCCGCGTTTCAGGCTGGCGAGATCGGCGGAGAGACCGATGGAGGCGAAGAAGGCCAGCATCAGCGGGGTTTGCAGGCTGGTATCAAATTGCAGCTCCATCTGCAGGGTGGAGCGCAGCAGTAGCAGTACCAGCGCGACCACCAGGCCGCCGGCTACCGGTTTGGGGATGTTGAAGGTACGCAGCAGCCCGACTCGGGTAACCAACACCCGGCCAAGCAGCAATACCAGAGTGGCAGCGACCAGCGTTGCGTAGGAATCAAGTTGTAACATTCAGTACTCCCATGTTGATTGGCTGTGTCTTTCATAGCAAAAGACTTACAGATTCAGCCGGGATGAAAACAGTGTGGCTTATGTGCCAGCAAAGAAGGGGAAACATCTCCCCGCCCCAGGAAAGATGGGGCTTGTGCGGGCCTGAAATGCTCAGGCATCCAGATGAGATTTTAGTAAAATCCGGCGGATTGTAGCAAAAAGCATCGTTTAATTCCATCTTTGTCGTATTAATGCTCGTTTTAGTGGTTTATTGTGATATTTAACACTATGTAGGTAGAGGGCAGAAAAGCCGAAAAGGGTGCATGGAACGGCTGTCATTTGGGGCGCCAGTCTCTATAATTCGCCGGTTTCCGCTGCACGCAGAGGCGCTGGCGGGCGTTGACATTGTGGTTCACCCCGACATGGTTCATGTTTTGGCGGTGTTCACTTCATCAAGAGGAGAGGGTGTGAAGAAGTCTATCTACATTGCCTACACAGGCGGCACCATTGGGATGCAGCGTTCCGATCACGGCTACGTGCCGATGGCGGGCTTTATGGAAGACTGTCTGGCGCGGATGCCCGAGTTCCACCGCCCCGAGATGCCGGATTACTATATCCACGAATATGCGCCCCTCATCGACTCCTCCGACATGACCCCGGCGGATTGGCAGCGCATCGCCGAGGATATTCGCGACAACTACGAGAAATACGATGGTTTCGTGATCCTGCATGGCACCGACACCATGTCGTTCACCGCCTCGGCGCTCTCCTTCATGCTGGAAGATCTGCACAAGCCGGTCATCATCACCGGCTCCCAGATCCCGCTGGCCGAGCTGCGCTCCGACGGTCAGCAGAACCTGCTCAACGCCCTCTATATCGCGGCCAACTACCCGATCCACGAAGTGACGCTGTTCTTCAACAACCAGCTCTATCGCGGCAACCGCAGCAAGAAGGTGCACGCCGACGGCTTCCACGCCTTCGACTCCCCCAACTATCCGCCGCTGCTCAATGCCGGGATCGCCATCTCGCTGGAAGCGGGCGAGTTGGGCGTGCCGTCCGAGCGGCCGCTGGTGCTGCACGACATCACTCCCCAGCCCATCGGCGTGGTGACCCTCTATCCGGGTATCTCCAGTGAGGTGATCGCCAACATCCTGCAACAGCCGGTGAAGGCGCTGATCCTGCTGTCGTTCGGGGTCGGCAATGCGCCGCAGAACCCGGCCATGCTGGCGCTGCTCTCCGAGGCTTCGGCCCGCGGCGTCATCATCGTCAACCTGAGCCAGTGCCTGCACGGCAAGGTCAATATGGGGGGGTATGCTACCGGCAACGCCCTGTCGCGGGCCGGGGTTATCTCGGGCTTTGATATGACCGCCGAAGCGGCGCTCACCAAGCTCCACTTCCTGTTGAGCCAGGATTTGCCATCCCACAGAATTCGCGAGCTGATGCAGCAGTCCCTGCGCGGGGAGCTGACGCCCTGAGAAACTGTCCGCGACCTTACTGCGAAGCCGTGATCAAGGCTCATGTGCTGCTCGGAATCCTCATGTATGTATATACACTCCGGTTCCTGCGCTGCTCTTCACCTTGCTGACGTCTTCTCGCTACAGGTCGTGAACAGCTTCTGACCTCCCTACCATGGGGAGAGTGGAAAAAGAGGGGAGCCATAATGGCTCCCCTCTCTGTTGTGGCCGCCGTGAGCGGCCTGCCGGGTCAGGCTCAGTGGTTGAGGTCGACCCGGACTATCTCTTCCTCGTCGCGATACTGACGTTTGAGCTCGCTCTTGCTCTTCATCACGATCTCGCCGTCGCGGCCGATGTTCATATGCTCCGGGTTGTCGAGATGCATCGCCTGCCAGGCCATCACGGCTTGCAGGGAGGTGGCCTTCTGCTCGTCGGTGAGGGGCTTGCCATCGGGCCACTTGCCCAGCTCGACTGCGGTTTTGAGCCGCTCGTACACCTCTGCGGGCATCTGCCTGATTGCTTGCAAAAACTCACCCTGTTGAAACGACATCCGGCCTTCTCCTTGAACTATTGAGCCATAAACAGCGGGATCTGATGGGCTATGCAGGTAGACCCTATCGGTCTATGCCGGCAGATCCTGGCGGACTACGCCAGCCATCTGCTCCATCACCCGCACTACCTGACAACTGTACCCGAATTCGTTGTCATACCATACGTAGAGCACACAGTGATCCCCCTCGGCGATGGTCGCCTGGGAGTCGACGATACCCGCATAACGGGAACCCACCATGTCGGAGGAGACCAGCTCGGTACTGGCGCTGAAGTCGATCTGGCGATGCAGGGCCGAGCTTAACGCCATCTGCTGCAGATAGGCGTTGAGGCTCTCCCGCTCGGTGGCCTGCTCCAGCGACAGATTGATAATCGCCAGCGACACATTGGGGGTCGGCACCCGGATGGCGTTGCCGGTCAGCTTGCCCTTGAGCTCGGGCAGCGCCTTGGCCACCGCCTTGGCGGCGCCGGTGCTGGTCATCACCATATTGAGGGCGGCGCTGCGACCGCGGCGCTCGCCTTTGTGGTAGTTGTCGATGAGGTTCTGATCGTTGGTGTAGGAGTGGACCGTCTCCACGTGGCCGTGGCGGATGCCAAACCGCTCCTGCATTACCTTGAGCACCGGGGTGATGGCGTTGGTGGTACAGGAGGCGGCGGAGATGATCCTGTCATCCGGGCCTATCACCTCATGGTTGACCCCGAACACTACGTTCTTCATCTCCCCTTTGCCGGGGGCAGTCAGCAGCACCTTGGCGGCGCCACGTGCTTTCAGATGCTCGGAGAGGCCTGCCTCGTCACGCCAGACGCCGGTGTTGTCGACGATCAGCGCATCGTGAATGCCGTAGGTGGTGTAGTCGATGTCGGCCGGGCTATTGGCGTAGATCACCTGAATGAAGGTGCCGTTGGCGATGATGGCGCTGCGCTCCACATCCACCTCGATGGAGCCGTTGAAGGGACCGTGCACCGAGTCGCGGCGCAGCAGGCTGGCACGTTTCTCCAGATCTCCGTCGCGACCGCCACGTACCACGATGGCGCGCAGGCGCAGCGGGTTGGCGGCGCCGGTGCGCTCGATCAGCAGGCGGGCCAGCAGGCGGCCGATACGGCCAAAGCCGTAGAGCACCACGTCGGTCGGCTGCGGCATCTGGCTGTGGCCAAGGGCCGGTGCCAGTCGCGCTTGCAGATAGTCCTCGATCCCCGCTTCATCCTGATGCTCCTGCCAGTAGCCGACTGCCAGCTTGCCAAGGTCAACCTCGGCGGCGGTGGGTTTGAGGGCAACGATGGCCTGAAGCAGGGGGAAGCTTTGCTGGATGGGGAGGGGGGCGCCCTGGTGGCGGCGGACGACCCGGTGGGCCTTGAGGATATCGATGGTGGAGGCGTTTTGCAGCGGGCGGCCGTAGAGGGTGATCTCGACCCCTTGTTGTCGGTAGAGGCGACCAATCAAGGGCTGCATGGCTTCGGCGAGCTCCTGGCTCTCCTGCCACGCTTGCAAGTAGTGCTCGTGGGTCATTGACCAGATCCTTTATTTCACGTTGTTGGTGTAAATAGAAAATTCGTCGAATGCAGATCAGTGTAGGGGTGTATATTTCGTTATATTATTCTGCAATCGCGGCCTTATATGGCGCGCGCATTGTAATGGATATGTAACCGGTTTGCTAGCCGGAGGTGGCCCGTAAAGGCGCCAGTTGTTACCAACCCGCGTTACCAACAAGATGTGAACCATGGCCAATTTCCCCCTGCGACAGACCTTCATCATGCTTTCAGTCGGCCTTGCCGTGGCTGGCTGCAATGACGACCGGATCCACAACATCTGTGGCAATCATCCCGAGCTCTGCCAGGATCTGGTGGACGATGGCTGGTGTCGCTACGAGCGTACCGATGTGATCCGCAGTCGCTTCTATCTCAAGGAGGAGGGGACGGATCGGCGCAAGTACGAGCTGATGCGCAACCTTGAGCGCTATCTCAAATGTGCCGAGCGCTCCACCAGCATTGAATACAAGAATGCCCGCGAGCAGAAGAGTCCACGGGTAGAGGGAATGCTGGCGGCCGGGGATCAGTTGGCTCAGCTCGATGCCGCGACCCGCAATTCGCAAGATCCCTACCTGCTGCTCTGGCACTGGACCAACAACACTAACGAGCTGGCTCGTCAGCAGTTTATGGCGCTGGAAGGCACCAAGGCGCTGGATGAACCCGAGCTGCAACTGGCGCTCGGCGGTATCTACGCCAAGAGTGACCCGGAAAAGGCCATTGCAACCTTGCAGCACGGGCTCTCCCTCTATCAGGAGGGGGACAAGGTCAACAGCCGCATGTTCACCTCCCTCAGCACCCTCTATATGGGCCAGAAACAGTATGGGCTGGCCTATCTGTGGGGCAAGGTGAGCGAGTCGTTTCAGGATAGCCCCGAGGTCTCAGCCAAGCGTTTTGGCATCTACCACACCCTGAGCAAGACAGAGCAGGATGGCTACGATGTGCGGGCTGCCGAGATTGTCGAGCAGCTCAAGCATGGCAGCTACCGGCCCTGAGGCAGTGATGACGACGTTCTCTCCGGCCAGCTACTGGCCCAATCCGTTCGATCTCTCTTTCGTTCATGGCGAGGTACGTACCGATGGCCGCACGCTTGAGCGCCTCACGGTGCGCGCCGTGGTGCCCCGTGGCGACGAGCTGCTGCTGGTTCACTCCCGGGTCAACGGCGATCTGATGTTCCCCGGGGGCGGCATTGAAGCGGGGGAGAGCCACCATGTGGCGCTCGCTCGCGAGCTGCTGGAGGAGTGCGGTGCCGAACTGCGGGAAGTGGGGGGCCTGCTTGGCGAGACCCGTGAATATCGCGCCGCCCGCGAGCCGGGGTTCGATGCCTACTGCATCCGCTCGCTCTACTACTTGTGCCGGATTGGCGATCAGCTGGTGGCCCCGCAGCCACAGCCCTACGAGATCCGCCTTGGCTTCGTGCCCGGCTGGTTTGCCCTCGACGAAGCGCTGCAGACCAACAAGACCCAGCTGGCGGGGCCCTGTCCCCAGTGGACGGCGCGAGAGACCCGGGTGCTTGTCCAGCTGCAACGCTGGCATCAGCAGGGGATCTTCGACCACGGCTGATGGGTACATCAAGCTGCAACTGTCAGTGATACCAATAAAAAGAGCGCCAATAGGCGCTCTTTTCCATTGCGAGGGTGGCGGTTACTTGGCCACTCTGTCGTGCGAGATCATTTGACCTCTTCGCCCTTGGCTTGCAGATCAGCATGGTAGGAAGAGCGAACGAAAGGACCGCAGGCGGCGTGGGTAAAGCCCAGCTCCATGGCGACATCTTTCAGCTCGTCAAACTCTGCTGGCGGCACGTAGCGCTTGACCGGCAGGTGGTGGCGGCTCGGCTGCAGATACTGACCCAAGGTCAGCATGTTGACGCCGTGGGCGCGCAGATCCTTGAGCACCTCGACGATCTCTTCGTTGGTCTCGCCAAGGCCCATCATCAGACCGGATTTGGTCGGTACGTGGGGGTGCATCTCCTTGATGCGGCGCAGCAGCTCCAGCGACCACTTGTAGTCGGCACCCGGGCGGGCAACGCGATACATGCGCGGCGCGGTTTCCAGGTTGTGGTTGAAGACGTCCGGCGGGGTCTCGCGGAACACCTCCAGCGCCTGCTCCATCCGGCCACGGAAATCCGGAGTCAGGATCTCGATGCGGGTCTGCGGGCTGTGCTCGCGGATCTCGCGGATGCAGTCGGCGAAGTGCTGGGCACCGCCGTCGCGCAGATCGTCGCGGTCCACCGAGGTGATCACCACATACTTGAGGTTCATCTCCTTGATGGTCAGCGCCAGCTTCTTCGGCTCTTCCGGATCGAGTGCCAGCGGGCGGCCGTGGGCCACGTCGCAGAAGGGGCAGCGGCGGGTGCAGATGGCGCCCATGATCATGAAGGTGGCGGTGCCGTGGTTGAAGCACTCCGCCAGATTGGGGCAGGAGGCCTCTTCACACACCGAGTGCAGCTTGTTCTTGCGCAAGGTGCTCTTGATGTGTTCGATCTTCTGGCTGGAGGGGGGCAGCTTGATCCGCATCCAGTCCGGCTTGCGAAGGAGTTCTTCGTTGGGATCCGGCATGAATTTCACCGGGATCAGGGCCATCTTGTCGCCATCGCGCAGCTTGACGCCCGGCTCCATACGAACGGGTTTGCTCATGATTCACTCTCGGTGTTTGTTATTGTTTGATAGCCAATCAGGCGGGCCAGTTCGGCCACCAGAATGGATTGCGCCTCGGCCACGCTTTGCGGGCCGCCCAGGGCGCTGGTCTGGGTCATGGCCATGCCCGCATAGCCGCACGGATTGATGTGCAGGAAAGGGGTCATGTCCATGTTGATATTGAGGGCCAGTCCGTGGAACGAGCACCCCTTGCGGATGCGCAGCCCCAGCGAGGCCAGTTTTGCCTCCATGCCAAGGTCATTTTTCACATAGACCCCGGGGGCATCGGCCTTGGCATAAGCCTGGATATCGCTTTTCGCGAGGGTGTTGATGATGGCTGTCTCCAGCGCGGTCACCAGCTCGCGAACCGAGAATTTGCAGCGGCGGACATCCACCAGGACGTAGAGCACCAGCTGGCCCGGTCCGTGATAGGTCACCTGACCGCCGCGATCGCTCTGCACCACCGGGATATTGCCCGGATTGAGCAGATGTTCGGCCTTGCCGGCCTGACCCTGGGTGTAGACGGGATCGTGCTCGACCACCCAGAACTCGTCCGGGGTATCGCTGGTGCGGTTGTCGGTGAAGGCTTTCATGGCGTCCCATACCGGCTGGTAGGGGCGGCGACCCAGCTGCCTGACAATCAGGCTGGACTGGGCGGGGATCTGGGATGACATGGCGTCCTCGCGGCGTGCTGCGGCCAAAAACATTCGCCCCGCAGAACGGGGCGAGAGAGAAATTACAGTACGTATTTCACCAGCTCGATCTTGCCAAGGGCGTGGTACATCGCTTCGATGTGCTCTTTGCTCTGGGCAGTCACGGTCACGCGGACCGAGTGGTAGTTGCCCTTGGAGCTGGGCTGGACTGTCGGACTGTAGGTGCCGGGGGCGTGCTGCTGCAGCACTTCAACCACCATTTCCGGCAGTGCCGGGTCGGCAACGCCGAGTACCTTGAACGGGAATTTGCAGGGAAACTCCAGCAGTTCATCAAACTTGGTATTCATTTACTCACCTTTTGCGTCATCACCGGGATGACTTCATCTTGGATGGCTAGTGGCCGATGGCCCGTGGAGGCCGCCATTTCAAGTCTATATGGGCACGGCTCATAACTATATGGGCGCTGCCCGGACCGGGATCAAGGCCAGGATCGGTCAGACAAGGATGGAAGTGCTGCTTTTTACCACAAATCAGGGTAAGGCGGAACCTGCAGTTTACAGGGTTATTCACTGCCTTTGCCGGTCACAGACAGCAGCGGCGCCTGTTGGCGCCGCTGTTTGGTGAGGATCGTGCGTTGGATTACTTGAACCAGCTGGTGACCAGCAGTACCAGGTAGTCCCACAGACGGCTCATCAAGCCACCTTCCTGCACCTCTTCCAGGGCAACCAGCGGCACCTGCTTGATCTCTTTGTCGCCCTGTTTCAGGAACACGGTACCGACGCGCTGCCCCTTGGCCAGCGGCGCTTTCAGTTCGCTGTCGAGCTGGAAATCAGCCTTCAGGTTGTTACCCTGACCGCGGGTGACCAGCACGGAGACATCTTTGTCGACGCCCAGTTTCACTTCCGGTTTGTCGCCCATCCAGATCTTCTGGGTGACCAGCTCGGTGCCTGCCTTGTACGGGGTCAGGCTCTGGAAGAAGCGGAAGCCGTAGGTGAGCAGTTTTTTGCTCTCGGCGGCGCGGGAGGCTTCGCTGCTGGCGCCCAGTACCACGGCGATCAGGCGCATGCCTTCGTTGTTGGTGGCAGAGGAGACCAGGTTATAGCCGACCTGGCTGACGTGGCCGGTCTTGATGCCATCCACCTGCAGGGATTGATCCCACAGCAGGCGGTTGCGGTTGTGCTGGGTGATGCCGTTGAAGACGAAGGATTTCTGGGAGTAGATCTTGTACTCCTCCGGCAGGTCGCGGATCAGCGCCTGACCCAGACGGGCCATGTCGTGAGCGGTACTGTAGTGACCTTCCGCATCCAGACCGTGCGGGTTCATGAAGTGGCTGTCGTTCATACCGAGCTTGGCGGCCCAGCTGTTCATCAGGCTGGCGAAGGAGTCGGTGCTGCCCGCCAAGAACTCGGCCATGGCGACGCAGGCGTCGTTGCCGGACTGGATGATGATGCCCTTGTTGAGGTCATCGACGGAGACCTGCTTGCCCACCTCGATAAACATCTTGGAGGAGTCGGAGTAGTTCTTGGACCAGGCGTTCTGGCTGATGGTCACCATGTCGGTGCGCTTGATGTTCCCCTTCAGCAGCTCCTGGCCGATGATGTAGGAGGTCATCATCTTGGTCAGACTGGCGGGCGGCAGACGCTCTTCGGCGTTCTGCTCGGCCAGCACCTGACCGGAGTAGTAGTCGATCAGAATATGGGCCTTGGCGGAGATCTCCGGCGCGGCGGGAACCACCATGGGCATGGCATTCGGGGTCGGTGTCGGCACCGGCGTATTGGCCTGGGCGGTTACGCTGATCAGTGAGGCCAGAAGAACTGAACGGGCAAATTTGGACATCTTGAAATTCCTGCGAGCCAGATGGGGATAAAATGCGGGCCTAACTATACCAGATGCGCCCGCAGGTTATAGCCCGAGATGGCGATCAGAACTGGTTTTTTATCCATCACTCCCTGTCATCACGCCATAAAACGACGTGATGACAGTGAGTAAGCGGTTAGTCACATCCGCAGCAAAAGGGGGTGATCAGGGCACGATAAAGGCCTGTTCCAGCCCGCCCTGACGCACTTTTTCCAGCACACTTGCCTGCTGGTCGGCGGCGACCGGGCCAATCAGCACCCGGAAAATGGCGCTATGGGCATCGATCCGGTAGGGCACGCCGTAACGCTGGGTCATCACCTTGCCCATCGCCTCGGCCCGATCCCGGGAGCCGCTGGCCAGTACCTGGATCATCTTGCCATCACCACTGCTGGCAGGCGCTGCGGCCTTGGCTGGCGCTGGATTGACAGGTGCCGCTTTGGCGGGCTTGGCGGCGGGTGCCTTGACGGGAGCTGGTTCGGCAGCGGGAGTGGCCATCGCCAGTGCGGTTGGTTCACCCAGGAAGCCATCTTGCGACAGCGTGTTGGAGGCCGCAGCCGGAGTGGTCGGAGTCATTTCGATGGGTTTCATCGGCTCCATGATCACCATCTGATCCGGGGTGTCGCTGATCAGCTCCAGCCGTACTCGGGCCTCACCACTATCGACCATCTCCAGCTGCTTGGCCGCTGCGTAGGAGAGGTCGATCAGGCGCGGGCTGTTGAACGGGCCGCGGTCGTTGACCCGCACTATGGTCTCCAGCCCGTTGTCCAGATTGGTGACCCGCACATAGCTAGGGATGGGCAGGTTGCGGTGGGCGGCACTGAACAGCTTGCTGTCCAGCACATCGCCGTTGGCGGTCTTCTGGCCGTCCAGATCCGACGACAACCAGCTGGCGGTGCCCTCTTCGCTGTAGTGTTTGATGTCGCGCCACACCTCATGCTTCTGCTTGCCGATCCAGTAGTCCCGGTTGCCGCTGGCACTCAGGGGCTCGGGGCGTGGAATGGCGCCGGTGGCTTGCGGGATCTCGATAACGGGTGGCTTGCTGACCGGTGCTTGCGGCTCGACGGGGGCGCTCTGTTCCGGCTGGCTGCTACAGGCGGCCAGCAACAAGCTCAGGCTGAGCGGGAGGAGTTTGTGACGAAGATGCATACGCTTCCTGAATGGCTTGGCTAAGTTGATACACCGCCATCGCGTAGAGTGGGCTGCGATTGTAACGGGTGATCACATAAAAGTTATGCCGTGCGACCCAGTATTCCGGTCCATCGGCTTGGGCAAACGCCAGCAACTTGACCGGCGTCTGTGGGGCCAGCGGCGTGGCGAGCTCAATCCCTGCCGCCGCCAGTTCTGACCACTGTTGTGTTAACTCGGGCTCAGGCCTGAGTAGAGGTTCGACCGCCATCAACCCGATCTGGGCCGGTTCCACCACGGATTCGCCCCAGCGCCACTGGTGGCTGGCAAAATAGTTGGCCACGCTGCCGATGGCATCGACCGGGTTGGCAAACAGATCCCGCTTGCCATCCCCGTCAAAGTCGACGGCGTAGTGGCGATAGCTGGAGGGCATGAACTGCCCCATCCCCATGGCCCCGGCGTAGGAGCCCTTGAGCTGCTCCAGCGACCACCCCTCTTCCCTTGCCAGCAACACCAGCTGGGCAAACTCCTTGGCAAAGAAGTCGCTGCGCTCCGGGTAGTGGAACCCCAGGGTGTAGAGGCTATCGAGCACCGGATGACGGCCCATCTGGCGACCGTAGAAGGTTTCTACCCCTATGATGGCCACGATGAGCGAGGCGGGCACCCGATAGGTCTGCTCCGCGCGGGCCAGTGTCTCGGCATGTTGCTGCCAGAACTGCTGGCCGTCACGGATGCGATCCGGGGTAACAAACAGCGGCCGGTAGCGATGCCAGGGCTTGGCCTCCCACGGCTTGCTGATGGTGTCGAGCACCTCCTGCCGTAACTGGGCGCGGGCGACGGCGGCCTGCAGCTCCGCCAGCGGCACCTGCTGCTGGTCGGCGAGCAGGGCCAACCGATCCGGCGACACGGCGGCGGTCGCCATCGTGGTGGCGAGGGAGAGCAGCAATCCAACCCGTCTCATCAGGCGAGCAGTCTTCTATGAGTCTGGATGGACATCAGGATACCGAATCCGGCCATCAGGGTCACCATGGAGGTACCGCCATAGCTCACCAGCGGCAGGGGCACCCCCACCACCGGCAGGATGCCGCTCACCATGCCCATGTTGACGAACACATAGACGAAGAAGGTGAGGGTGATGGCGCCGCCCAGTAGTCGCTCGAAGCTGTTCTGGGCCTGCATCGAGATAAACAGACAGCGGCTGATGACGTAGAGGTAGAGCACCAGCAGCAGGGCAACCCCCACCAGACCGAACTCCTCGCTGAATACCGCGAAGATGAAGTCGGTGTGGCGCTCGGGCAGGAACTCCAGCTGGGACTGGGTCCCTTGCAGCCACCCCTTGCCAAAGACGCCGCCGGAGCCGATGGCAATCTTGGACTGGATGATGTGATAGCCGCGGCCAAGCGGGTCTTTCTCCGGGTCGAGCAGCATCAGCACCCGCTGGCGCTGGTAGTCGTGCATCAGGAAGAACCAGAGCACCGGCATAAAGGCCAGCATCAGCAGGACCGCCAAGCCGATCAGCCACCAGCTGAGCCCCGCCAGGAAGATGACGAAGAAGCCGGAGGCTGCCACCAGAATGGAGGTGCCAAGGTCAGGCTGGGCGGCGATCAGCAGGGTGGGCAGCAGCACCATGATGAGGGCGATTACCACATGGCTGAACTTGGGGGGCAGCGAGTGGCGACTGAGCCAGGCGGCCACCATGATCGGCATGGAGAGCTTCATCACCTCGGAGGGCTGGAACTTCATAAAGCCCAGATCGAGCCAGCGCTGGGCCCCCTTGCCGATGTGGCCGAATACGTCCACCGCAATCAGCATCAGCACCACCACGGCGAACAGCGGCACCGACCAGCGGGCGTAGAGGGAGGGGGGCAGCTGGGCCAGGCCGATCATCAGGGCAAAGGCGAGACCACCGCGCACCAGCTGACGCACGATGGAGTCCATATCCTGACCGGAGGCGGAGTAGAGCACCACCATGGAGAGGGTCATCACGGCCAGCAGACCGAGCAGCAGGGGCAAGTCGATATGCAGCTTGTACCAGATGCTCTGCTGGCGGGCAGAATTACTCATTGGGAGCGACCTCACTCGGTTGGGACGGCTTTTCCGGTGCCGGTGGCAGTTGCGGATCAGGGGGCAGCAGATAGGCATCCAGCATCTGGCGTGCGATGGGCGATGCAGCTCGACCACCACCACCTCCGATGGAGTTTTCCAGTACCAGAGCTACCACCGCTTTGGGTGCCTCGAAGGGGGCATAAGCCACGAACAAAGCGTTATCGCGATGCTCCGCCTTGACCGTCTTGATGTTGTAAACCTGATTTTCCTTCAAACCGACTACCTGGGCTGTGCCCGATTTGCCGCCTGAGGAGTAAGGCGCCTTGGCAAACGAGTGACGGCCACTGCCTTCACTGCCATGGTTGACTCGCCACATCCCATCTTGCGCCACTTTCCAGAAGCTGTCGTTCTTGAGCTTGAGGGCGATATTGGGGTTGATGGGGGCATCGACCACCCCCGCCTGGGAGGCTGTGCTCTTGAGCAGGTGCGGGGTGACGTCGTGACCATTCTGGGTCAGGATGCTGATCGCCTTGGCCAGTTGGAGCGGGGTGGCGCTCCAGTAGCCCTGACCGATACCGACAGAGATGGTGTCCCCCTGATACCAGGGCTGGCGCCAACGGGCCATTTTCCAGTCACGGGACGGCATGACCCCCTTGGTCTCTTCATAAAGATCGACCCCTGTGTACTGACCGAAGCCAAACTTGGTCATGTAGCTGTGGATCTTGTCGATGCCGACCCGATAGGCGAGATCGTAGAAGTAGGTATCTGCCGAGACCTCGATGGCGCGATAGACATCGAGCCAGCCATGACCCCAGCGGCGCCAGTCGCGAAACTTCTTGGTGGTACCGGGAATGGAGAAGCTCGGGCCGCCGAAATAGCGGTAGCCCGGGGTGATGGCCCCCTCGTTGAGACCCATGATGGACATCATGGGCTTGACGGTGGAGGCAGGGGCATAAATGCCCTGAGTGGTGCGGTTCACCAGTGGTCGCGCCGGATCGTTGAGGAGCGCCGAGTAGTTGGCGCTGGAGATACCGGTCACGAACAGGTTGGGGTCATAGCTGGGGCTCGACTCCAGGGCCAGGATGGCGCCGGTTTTCGGGTCCATCATCACGATGGCTCCGCGCTGGCCAGCCAGCAGTTGCTGGGCCTTGAGCTGCATCCGGACGTCGATATTGAGGTAGATATCCTTGCCCGGAATAGGTGGCTGGAACTTGAGGGTGCGGACAATCCGGCCGCGGTTGTTCACCTCGACCTCCTGATAGCCCGCCACACCGTGCAGCTCATCTTCGTAATACTTCTCCACCCCCTGCTTGCCGATATCCTTGGTGGCCGCGTAGTTGGCGAGTTTTTCTTCCTTCTCGAGGCGCTCTACGTCACGGGTGTTGATCTTGGCCACATAGCCCAAAGCATGGGTGAGGGTGTCACCAAACGGGTAGTAGCGCTTGAGGTAGGCCTCGATGCTGGCGCCCGGGTAGTTATGCTGATTGACCGAGAAGAGGGCCACCTGATATTCGGTCAGCTTCTCGTAGAGGGCGACCGGCTTGAAGCGGCGCTGGCGCTTCACTTCGGCGAGGAACTTCTCCTTGGTGCCTTCCGGCAGACCCAGCAGGGTGATCAGCTGGTCGGCAGTTTTTTCGAGATCCTTGGTCTCTTCCGGCACGATTTCCAGACTGTAGACCGGGCGGTTTTCCGCCAGCAGCACACCGTTGGTGTCATAGATGAGGCCCCGTGGCGGTGCCACCGGCACCACGCGGATTCGGTTGGAGTTGGAGCGAGTCTGGTAGGTGTCGTAGGACTCGACCTGCAGATAATAGAGATTGCCCAGCAGCACCAGCATCAGCACGACGATGCCGATGTAGGCTACCAGGGTGCGCCGGAAGAACAGATTGCCCTCGGCACTGTGATCGCGCATTTCGATGCGTTGTTTCAGCATGCCTTTACCTCAAGACCCTTGGGGGCAATAAGAGCAGGAACTGCATTGTTCACTCTCTGTTATAGGGGTGAATATGAGAGGTGAGACTCCAGAGACGCATGGCTCACTCTCTATGATACGGATGATTGGTGGTGATGCTCCAGGCCCGATAGAGGCTCTCTGCCACCAGCACCCGCACTAGCGGATGGGGCAGGGTGAGCGGTGACAGTGACCAGCTCTGTTCGGCGGCAGCCTTGCACTCGGGTGACAAGCCTTCCGGCCCGCCTATCAGCAGGGCCACATCGCGGCCATCGAGTTTCCACGCCTCCAGCTGGGTAGCCAGCTGCTCCGTGGTCCAGGGCTTGCCCGGAATGTCGAGGGTGACGATGCGCGAGCGCCCTGCAGCCGCCAGCATGGCTTCCCCTTCCTTCTGCAGGATGCGGGGAATGTCGGCATTTTTGCCCCGTTTGCCTGCGCCAATCTCGACGAGTTCAAACGGCATGTCTTTGGGGAAGCGGCGACGATACTCTTCGAAGCCATGCTCTACCCAGGCGGGCATCTTGGTGCCCACCGCAATCAACTGGATCTTCATGGTCGTTACACTTGTGCTCTTATTGCGTATTCATTTGAGCGGCACCGCTCCACAGCTTTTCCAGTTGGTAGAAGTCACGATGTTCATCCTGCATCACATGCACGATCACCGAGCCCATATCTACCAGCACCCATTCACCGCTCAGTTGTCCTTCCACGCTCAGCAGATCCAGACCCGCGTGGCGGGCTTCGCTGGCCAGATGGTGGGCAATTGCGCTGACGTGACGACTGGAGTTGCCGGAACAGATGATCATGGTGTCAGTAATGCTGGATTTGCCGCGTACATCGAGGGTGATGATGTCGCGGCCTTTCATGTCATCGATCTTGTCGATGATAAAGGCATGCAATTCTTGGCCTTGCAATGAGTCTCTCCTGTATTCCGGCGCGCAGCGTTTGCGTCAGGGCGGCGGATTATATCATGGTCACTCCCGTTTCCCATCGGGTGGGGCGGGATTACGACAGGGGCTAGCGGCGGTTGGCGCGGTAGAGCCCCTGTTGATCAATATAGTGCGCAACCGACTCGGGCAAGAGGTAGCGGGTGTCTTGCCCCCCATCCAGCAATGCCCGCAGTCGGGTGGCTGACAGTTCGATGGGCTGGTTGTCCGCCAACCAGATATGGCCGGCCAGACGCTGATGCAGCGCGTTGGCATCTGTGGTGTGATGGCGCGCCAGCAACTGCGCCACCTCGGCCGGATAATCCGGTTGCCAGCCCGGCCGCACGCTCACCACCAGATGGGCATGGTCGAGCAGCTCCTGCCAGCGGTGCCAGCTTGGCAGGCTCAGCAGGGAATCCATCCCCATCAGAAAACAGAGCGGCGTATCGGGCAGTTCATGACGCAGCTCGATCAGGGTATCGATGGTGTAAGAGGGCTTGTCCCGTCTCAGCTCCCGCTCATCCACCACAAAGTGGTGGTTCTCTGCCGCCGCCAGTTTGACCATGGCGAGACGCTGTTCGCTGGAGCAGAACGGATTGGCGCGGTGGGGCGGGATATGGTTCGGGATCAGCCGCATCTCGGCCAGCCCGAGGGCATCGCGCGCCTCGATGGCCGGGCGCAGATGGCCGATATGGATAGGATCGAACGTGCCCCCCAGCAGGCCAATGGGCGCCTTCAGCACCGGCTGCTCTCCATCACCAGCGGCAGCGGGGTGCCATCACGAAAGCCGAGGGCAATGGTCTGCAGCATCAGCCACGCCTGTTCGGTATCGAAGCGGCGCTGGGCGTCGTCCAGCTGGGCCATCAGCTGCCACAGTTGCTGCAACTTGGCAAACGGCAGGCGGGTCAGTGCTTGCTGAATGAGCTGCTGGCGGCTCTGCCAGATGCGCAGGCGGCTGAAGTGCTCCCCCAGCGGCTGGCCGTTGCGCATCGCCAGCGAGAGTTCGGTCAGCTGCTCCAGCTCGCGGCAAAGGGTCCAGGCCAGCATCCCCGGCTCGGTACCTTCGGCCCGCAGAGCTGCCAGAATGCGCTGGGCCCGGTTCACCTTGCCCTCCAGCAGGGTATCGACCAGCTGGAACGGGGTGAAGTGGGCGTGGCGGATAATGGTCTCTTGCAGATAGGTGACGCTGATGGGCTGGGGCGGCGAGAGCAGGGTCAGCTTCTCGATCTCCTGGCTGGCGGCCAGCAGGTTGCCCTCGTAGGAGTGGCACATGAAGTTGATGGCATCCGGCAGCGCCTTGAGGCCGAAACGCGCAAAACGGGCGCTCATCCAGCGCGGGAAGAACTTGGGTTCCGGATGGTTGACCGGCACATAGGTGCCAATCTGGTAGAGCTTGTCGAACCAGGCTGCCTTCATCTGGGTCTGGTTGAGGCGACCGCCACTCAGCACCAGCAGCAGGTCGGGATGAAGCTGTTTGCCGATTTCGCTGATGCGGGCGGCCAGATCCTTGTCCACCTTGGCGGGCAGCTCCAGCTCGATGATCTGGCGGGCGGAGAAGAGGCTCATGGCCTGACAGGCATCGTAGACCTGATTCCAGTCCAGCCCCTGTTCCACCACGAAGGTGTGGCGCTCATCGAAACCCTGCTTGCGGGCGACCTGACGGATGGCATCGATGGCCTCCAGTCGCAACAGGGGCTCGTCGCCAAAAACGAGATAGCAGGGCCGAAGCCCTGCTTTGAGGTGGTCACCAAATTGTTCCGGGTAGATCCGCATCAGAAGCTGACCTGACTCAACTGCCGGATCACCTGATTGGCCGCCTGCTCCTGCATTTCGCGGTTGAGCTGCTCCTGCTCACGGGAGGAGGCGAGCGCTGCATCCGGCTTGTTGAGGAAGCTGCGGTTGAAGTTGATGGGGAAGACTTGAGTTGGCTTGCCCGGCACCGAGATGGTGAACTGGGTACCAAAGCCCAGCACATACTCGGTGTCGACCCCGAGGGCGTTGACCGAGGCAACCTGACTGGTGCTGCCTACGCCACCCAGAGTGAGCACCGGAATGCCCTCCTTGTCGGCCAGGGTCACGCCAGAGGCCTTCAGGCGGGTGGTAACCATCCGGTAGAAGTCGCTCTTGTTGTCGCCCACGACCTTCATGGTCATCAGCTCGCTCGGAATGCCGTTGCCGCGCATGTGAAAGCCGCAGCCTTGCAGCAGCAGACCAGCCAGCACGATGGCCATCCAGCGGGTGAAGATGGTGCCCATAGAAAATCCTCTTTGCATTAAGGGAAAGCGGCGGGCGCAGGGCCCGCCGTTATCATCCGTTTGCTGTCACAGATTGGCAATGATCAGTTGGCAACCGATCAGTTAGCAACGATGTTGAGCAGCTTGCCCGGTACATAGATCACCTTGCGCACGGTCAGGCCGTCGGTGAACTTCTGCACGGAGGCATCGGCCATCGCCAGCTTCTCGACGTCAGCCTGGCTGATCTCGGCCGGTACGGTCAGTTTGCCGCGCATCTTGCCGTTGATCTGCACCACCACCAGCTTCTCGGTCTCGACCATGGCCGCTTCATCGGCCACCGGCCAGGCAGCGTGATCGATGTCGTCGCCCTTGCCCAGCATCTTCCACAGCTCGAAGCCGATGTGCGGAGTGATGGGGTAGAGCATGACTACCACGGCTTCCAGCGCTTCCTGCATCAGGGCGCGGTCCTGCTCGTCGTTGCCCAGCTTGGAGAGATTGTTCATCAGCTCCATGATGGCGGCGATGGCGGTGTTGAAGGTCTGACGGCGACCCACGTCATCGCTCACCTTGGCGATGGTCTTGTGCAGTTCACGGCGAACCGCTTTCTGCTCGTTGGTGAGAGCCGCTACATCCAGTGCGGCAACGGCGCCACCGGAGACGTGTTCGAAGGTGACGCGCCACAGGCGACGCAGGAAGCGCTGGGCACCCTCTACGCCGGAGTCGGACCACTCTAGGGTCATCTCGGCCGGAGAGGCGAACATCATGAACAGACGGACGGTATCGGCGCCGTAACGCTCGACCATCAGCTGCGGGTCGATGCCGTTGTTCTTGGACTTGGACATCTTGGTCATGCCGGAGTGCATTACCTCACGACCTTCGTTGTCGATGGCCTTGGTGATACGACCCTTCTCGTCACGCTCTACCTTGACGTCAGTCGGGCTGACCCAGACGTTGCCGCCCTTCTCGTCTTTGTAGTAGAAGGCGTCAGCCAGCACCATGCCCTGGCAGAGCAGGCGCTTGAACGGCTCGTCGCTGTTGACCAGACCCGCGTCACGCAGCAGCTTGTGGAAGAAGCGGGCGTAGAGCAGGTGCATACAGGCGTGCTCGATACCGCCGATGTACTGATCCACCGGCAGCCAGTGGTTGGCAGCAGCCGGATCCAGCATGCCCTTGTCGTAGTCCGGGGAGCAGTAGCGCGCGTAGTACCAGGAGGACTCCATAAAGGTGTCGAAGGTATCGGTCTCGCGGAACGCTTCCTGACCGTTGTAAGTGGTCTTGGCCCACTCGGCATCAGCTTTGATCGGGCTCTGGATACCATCCATCACCACATCTTCCGGCAGCAGCACCGGCAGTTGGTCTTCCGGCGTCGGCACCACGGAGCCGTCAGCCAGGGTCAGCATCGGGATGGGGGCACCCCAGTAACGCTGACGAGAGACACCCCAGTCACGCAGACGGTAGTTGACGGTGCGCTTGCCTTTGCCCAGCCCTTCCAGCTTGCTGGCGATGGCATCGAAGGCGCCCTGGAAGTCGAGACCGTCAAACTCGCCGGAGTTGAACAGCACGCCCTTCTCGGTGTAAGCGGCGTCGCTCACGTCGACGTCGCCATCAACCGGCTTGATCACCGCCTTGATGTCGAGGCCATATTTGGTGGCGAACTCGAAGTCACGCTGATCGTGGGCTGGAACCGCCATCACGGCGCCGGTGCCGTAGTTCATCAGCACGAAGTTGGCGACCCAGACTGGTACCTTGCGGCCATCCAGCGGGTGAATGGCATAGAGGCCGGTGGCCATGCCCTTCTTCTCCATGGTGGCCAGTTCAGCTTCGGCTACCTTGGTGTTCTTGCACTCTTCGATGAAGGCGGCCAGCTCAGGATTGTTTTGGGCTGCCTGCAGCGCCAGCGGGTGACCGGCAGCGATACCGACATAGGTGACGCCCATGAAGGTGTCCGGACGGGTGGTGTAGACCTCCAGCTGCTCAGCCTGACCCTCGATAGCGAAGCTGATGTTGACCCCTTCGGAGCGGCCAATCCAGTTGCGCTGCATGGTCTTGACCATCTCCGGCCAGCCTTCCAGATTGTCGATGTCGTTGAGCAGCTCTTCGGCGTAGTCGGTGATCTTGATGAACCACTGGGGGATCTCTTTCTGTTCCACCGGGGTGTCACAGCGCCAGCAGCAGTTGTCGACAACCTGCTCGTTGGCCAGTACGGTCATGTCGTTCGGGCACCAGTTGACGGAGGAGGTCTTCTTGTAGACCAGACCCTTCTCGTAGAGCTTGGTGAAGAACCACTGTTCCCAGCGGTAGTAATCCGGTTTGCAGGTGGCGACTTCACGATCCCAGTCATAACCCAGACCCAGCATCTTCAGCTGGTTCTTCATGTATTCGATGTTTTCGTAGGTCCAGGGCGCCGGCGCGGTATTGTTTTTGATCGCGGCGTTCTCGGCCGGCAGACCGAATGCATCCCAACCTATGGGTTGCAGCACGTTCTTGCCATTGAGGCGTTGATAACGGGAGATCACATCACCTATGGTGTAGTTACGAACGTGCCCCATGTGTAGTCGACCAGACGGATAGGGGAACATGGACAGGCAGTAGAACTTCTCCTTGTCTACCTTCTCCACGGCCTTGAAGGTTTTCTTGGCATCCCAGTGCTTTTGCACTGCTGGTTCGATTGATTGGGGAACGTATTGCTCTTGCATTGGTGACATCCGGATCTGTGAAATGAATAGATAAATCAGCTGGGAAATCGCAATAGAATACCCATATCCTGCGGCGGCAACAACCGCCAGCGTCCCTTGGGCCTTAAGCCGGGCCAGATCAGGGTTTAGTAGAGGAGTTAGAGCCATGGACAAACGTCAAAAAGGGTACGAAGCCTTCATTGCCGAGCTGCAAAAACAGTGGCAAGAGACTGAAGAGTTCCAGGGGGAGCGCCTCAACCGGATGATTGCCAAGGTGCAGGCCTATCTGGAGGCGGCCAGCGACCTGACTCAGGACGAACTGGCGCTCATCGCCGAGTACGTGAAGCGGGATCTGGGCAACTATGACGAGGGGCGCCATGACGATAGTGCGCAGGTGGAAGAGTCTGCCTTTATATTGGCCCTCAAAGACACCGCCTGGTCCTGGCTGGCGGATGTGACCGACCGCGCCCAGGTGGAGTGGCGCGAGCTGGCCGACGAGCTGGAGCACAAGGGCGTCTATGAGGCGGGTGACTGGGTGGGGCTTGGGGTCATGGTGTGCGACCAGTGTGGCTGGCGTCATACTGTGCTGCATCCCCAGCAGCTCGATACTTGCCCCGAATGCGGCTGCGCCGAGTATCACCGCGAGCCGCTCTCGCCCTGAGTCAGGCCTCAAGGCGGACGAGATAACGAGAAAAAGGCGCCATTAGGCGCCTTTTTCTTACTTGCAGGTTTCGTCGGGACGTTTACTTGCCCGCGACGGAGAGGCCGCCAAAACGGATCTGCGGGGCGTAGAAGCCCTTGCCGTCGTTGTGGTGCAGGGTATCCCCGACCGCTTCCAGCTCGCCCAGCAGGCGGTAGAAGTTGCCTGCTACCGTGATGCCGCGCACCGGCTGCAGGCGAACTCCATCGCGACAGAGGAACCCTGACGCGCCAAAGGAGAAGTCGCCGCTCACCGCATCGGCACCGGAATGCAGGCCGTCCAGCTTGACCAGCTCCAGATAGTCACCGCTCTGCACCTCCGCTTCACAGTGAGGGCCCGCACCAAACACCAGATGGCGAGCGGTCACATCGAGGGCGCTGCGAGCGCCGCGGGCGGCCGAGCCGTTGCTGGCGACGCCAAAGTGGCGGGCAGTAGCGCTGTTGTGGAGCAGGGTCTTCAGCTCCCCTTCGCCAATCAGCAGCAGATCCGAGCTGGCCGCCCCCTCGCCATCAAACGCCTTGATGTTCATACCGCCAGGCATATAGACCCGGCTCTCCAGAGTGAGCCAGCGTGACGCCACGCTCTGGCCGACCTTGCTGCGCCACGGGTTGATCCCCTGCTGGGCCCACTTACCCGACAGCACGCCCTGAAAGCAGCCAAACAGGCTGGCGAAGCAGTTGGTGCTGAAGATGACGCTGTAGCGACCGCTCGGCACCGCTTCACCGGGCAGCAGACCATCGGCGATGGCGTAGATCTGCTCGATCAGGGCCTGACTATCCAGCTCGTCGAAGCGACGGCCATACTGCCCCTGCGAGTGCATCGACTGGCGGCCATCCCGCTCCACCAGCGCCGAGGTGTAGCAGCCGACGCTGAACTCGCCGTGCTGGCAGAGGGTGCCCTGACTGTTGGCGAGCCAGAGCTGGCTCTCCCCTTCGAAGAAGCTGTTGTAGGGGGCGCCGCTCACATCGGGCATGGCCAGCATGTCAGATTCCAGACGCAGGGCCAGAGCGATCTTCTCCTCAACCGGCGTGGTATCGGGCTGGTTGATCTCGGCGCAATCTGTGGTGATCCGGCTATTGGCCACCGAGATGCGCTGATCCGGATCCACCTTGGCAAAGCGGCTGGCATCGAGCGCATCCTGCAGCATGGCATCGAGCGCCAGCTCATCGAGGGATTCCGAGTAGGCGATGCCGACCCGACCCTCTTTGATCAGGCGAATGCCGAGCTGCTGGCTGCTGGTGACCTTGTATTCACCCAGCTCGCCCTTGTCTGCCTTGAGGGAGAAGGCCTTCTCCTGATTGGCGATGATGTCTGCCTCGGCACTGAGGTCGGCCACTTTATCCAGCAGGCGGGTGAGCAGTTGGTTAATGTCGAGTTGGCTCATCAGGCGTTCCCTCCCACCAGAATATTGTCCACTTTCAGCGCCGGCTGGCCCACCGAAGTGGGGACCGAGCCCGAGACTGAGCCGCACATACCGGCGGCCAGCGCCAGATTGCGGCCCACCATGGAGATCTCTTTCAGCACCTGCGGGCCGGTACCGATCAGGGTGGCTGATTTGAGCGGTCTGGTGATTTTGCCGTGCTCGATGAGGTATGCCTCCTGCACATTGAAGTTGAACTCGCCGGTGCCGGGCTGTACCGAGCCGCCCCCCATCTTCTTGGCGTAGATGCCATGTTCGACGGTGGCTAGCATATCGTCGAGGCTGTGGTTGCCCGGCTCGATATAGGTGTTGCGCATGCGCGAGGTGGGGGCGTACTTGTAGGATTCGCGCCGCCCGGAGCCGGTGCGGGCGTAGCCCGTTTTGAGGGCACCCATTCTGTCCACCAGAAAGCCGGTCAAGACGCCGTCCTTGATGAGCTGGGTATGCTGGGTCGCCATCCCCTCGTCATCGACGTTGATGGAGCCCCAGGCGTTGCCTTGCAGTCCCTCGTCCACCGCATTGACCACCGGATTGGCGATAAGCTGGCCCATCTTGTCGTGAAACACCGACGCCTTCTTGGCCACCGAGGTGGTCTCCAGCAGATGACCGCACGCCTCGTGGAAGATGACGCCGCCAAAGCCGTTCTCCATGATGACCGGCAGGGTGCCGCTCGGGCAGGGAGCCGCGCCCAGTTTCACCAGTGCCTGACGGGTGGCGGTGAGGGCCAGCTCGCGCGGATCGATGCGATCGGCATGCTCCCAGCCCATCAGGGCGCCGGGGGCCTCGTAACCGACGCTCTGCTCGCTCCCTTCCATGGCGATGGTCTGGGCCATGATGCGGTTGTAGTGGCGGCGATCGGCCACTTGCACTCCTTCGCTGTTGAAGATTTCCACCTCTTGCTCCCAGCCCAGCACGTTGCCGGAGAACTGGCTCACCTTGTCGCTCTCAGCGCGGGCCGCCGCATCCATGGCGTGCAGATAGGCGATCTTCTGCTCCAGCAGCTTGTCGGCCGACAGGGGCAGCGCCACCGGGTTGCGATCGCTCAGGCGGGTGAAATCGAAGGCGGTGGCGGTCACCACGGGGTCGCGGCGGTCTTTGGCCGCCAGCAGGGTGACGATGCGCAGCAGTTCGTCGCGGCTGGCCAGATTGGTGTAGCCGTAGAGCACCTTGTGGCCGTAACAGAGGCGCACACCGATGCCGAAATCGAGGCCACCGCTGATGTTCTCTATCTGGCTGGAGAGCAGGCTGAGCTGGCTGCGGCGCTTGCGCTCCACAAACAGCTCGGCAAAATCGGCACCCAGTGCCAGCGCGTGATCGAGCACGTCACGGGCAATAGCGGGGGCCAACAGGGAGAATGGGGTCATAGAATATCCTTTTCTGGTCTGTCCGTTTGCTTCCGACATCCGGCTCTGATTGTTATGGGATGTCGAGTCCATTGTTGCAGACCAGCACAAAAAAGTCGCTATAGCGTCATGCGATGATACCGATTGAGAAAATCGGTGCGATAACTGCGCCCGGCGGCCAGGGCCAGGCGCTCAGGATCGTTTTGCCAAAACGTGGGAAAGATCAGAGCAGGGCGTGGATTTCGCTCAGGATCTGCTCGACCCACTGCTCGATGCGCGGATCGGTCTGGTCATATTGGTTGGCATCGTCCAGCGCCAGCCCGACGAAGTGACGACCATCGTCGATCAGTGCCTTGGAGGCATCGAATTCGTACCCTTCGTTGGGCCAGTAGCCCACCAGCTTGACCCCTTTTGGCACTAGCTGATCGTGCAGCATGCCGAGGGCGTCCTGGAACCATTCGCCATAACCGAGCTGATCGCCGAGGCCAAACAGGGCCACGATGCGTCCCTCCAGATGGAGGTCGGCGATATCTTCCCAGCGGGACTCCCAGTCCTCCTGCAGTTCGCCAAAATCCCAGGTGGAGATGCCGAGGATCAGGATCTCGTAATCCTCCATCCGGCGCAGGGAGACATCCTTGATATTGTGAATATCCACCAGCTCGGGGCCGATGAGGGCGCGGATCTTCTCGGCAGCCATCTCGGTGTAGCAGGTGGTGGAACCGTAAAACAGACCAATCTTCATCGCTCTTCTCTCTGTTGGCGCTTTCTCGCGTGCTTTGGCGCGTTCTCGCATGCTCGTGTGGGCTGCGCCATGTTGGCAACACGATGGGTAACGTAAGGGGAGGGCGCCAGTCTAGCAGATTGCCATTCGACCTTCACCGCCCGGCAAGGGGTGTGGCAAACGTGCCTTATCTTTCCAATGAAAGTGCCTTGTCTTTCCAAGGAGTTGGCGCGTTACAATGGGCCATCGATCCCCTGATTGCAGCGCACCATGAGCAAGCCTGACCCACATCCCCTGATTGAACCCTTCCTCGACGCCCTCTGGCTGGAGCGGGGATTGTCTGACAACACGGTCAGCTCCTATCGCAGCGATCTGGAGAAGTTCTCCCTCTGGCTCGACGAGCAGGGGAGCTCGATGCTGCTGGCGGGGATGGACGAGATCCAGCACTACCTCGCCTGGCGGGTCGATCACCAGTTTGCAGCTAGCAGCACCGCCCGCTTCTTGTCGGCCCTGCGCCGTTTTTACCAGTATCTCAACCGCGAGAAGCTGCGCAGCGACGATCCGACCGTGCTGCTGGAGGGGCCCAAGCTGCCGAAAAAACTCCCCTCCGATTTAAGCGAAGCGGAAGTGGAGGCACTCTTGAGTGCGCCGCTGGTGGATGACCCGCTGGAGCTGCGGGACAAGGCGATGCTGGAGCTGCTCTACGCCACCGGCTTGCGGGTTTCCGAGCTGGTGGGGCTCACTGCCGAGCATGTCAGTTTGCGTCAGGGCTTGGTGCGCGTAGTGGGCAAGGGCAACAAGGAGCGGTTGGTGCCGATGGGCGAGGAGGCGATGCACTGGCTGGAGCGTTACTACCGGGAGGCCCGCACCCTGCTGCTGGGGGGCACCAGCTCGGATGTGGTGTTTCCCTCCAAGCAGGCCCGTATGATGACCCGCCAGACCTTCTGGCATCGCATCAAGCTCTATGCCCTGCGGGCCGGGATTAACGGCGAGCTGTCCCCCCATACCTTGCGCCACGCCTTCGCCACCCATCTGCTCAACCACGGCGCAGACCTGCGGGTTGTGCAGATGCTGCTGGGTCACGCGGATCTCTCCACCACCCAGATCTACACCCATGTGGCCAACGAACGGCTCAAGGCGCTGCACGGTGAGCACCACCCCCGCGCTTAAGCCCGTTGCAGCCGATTTTTGCCCGCTTGTTTAGCCTGATAAAGGGCTGCATCGGCGCGCGCCATCACTCTGTCTGGCGCATCATTCAGGGATTCGGCAATGCCACCGCTAAAGGAGACGCTTAAGCCCTTTTCACGCCAATCCTGTTGCCCCATGCTGATACGCCACTGCTCCATCAACTTCAGCGCGTTGGCAATATCCGTCTGTTCAAAAATAGCGACTAGCTCTTCCCCCCCAAAGCGGCACAGAGTTGCCTGTTGCTCCAGCAATTGGCTACCGAGCTGAGCGGTGCGCTTCAAAACGGCATCACCGATGGGATGACCATAGGTATCATTTATTTTTTTGAAGTTATCAATGTCGATAATAGCCAATATATATTGGCTATTTTCTTTATGTAGAGTGGCGAGCACCTCTTCCAAATGACGGCGGTTGTACAAGCCGGTTAATGCATCACGCAGCGATTTTTCTGTTTCGGCCTGCATTTTGTCTGAGATCATCACTATTTCATCCTCCAGCTCCTCTATACCAGCCAGCTTGGGGATAATAATTTGTTGCCCTGGAGGGGTGATACGCAATTGTCTAACAACTTGTACCAATGTGCTGATTGTATGCTCCAGACGTTGCCTGAAAATAATGGCAACCAGTGTGAATATCGATAGTGACAATATCAGAGTGATAAATATGGTAGGCAATATTTCACCAATCAGAATATCGCTCTTGAATGGAAATACAGTAATAACCAGCCATGATGGGTTGTTGTGAAGGGCGTGATATGAAATGAGATCACCATTTTCACTCATTAAGGTACCATTCCTGCCTTTCAATTCGGAAATCCATGGTTGGTCAAGTCGACTGCCGTTTTCCTGAGGGTCGCTGTGAGCCACAATCATCTTGCTGCCTCTGTCAAAGAGCATATATACAACATTGTTACTACTCTCCAGAATCCGCCCTATACGAGCTGAAAATACTTTCAAGTTCAGGTCGATGCCAATCACGCCAAGAAATTCCCCCTGGTTATTGAAAACAGCATGGGAAAGGGTGACGACCGGCGTTTTTTCAATCGCGTCAATGTAAGGGGAACTCCAGATATTGATGCCGGGATGGTCGATGGCATTGCGATACCATGGGCGTGCCGATTCTTTGAACTCAATCGGGGTAGGATGAAGAGAGAAATTGATATGCTTGTTATCCTGAAGCATGTAGTACACGGTTTTTATTGGGCCATCAGGGTAAAGAAGGTATTGCCAAATGTCGCGATAACGTTGTTTTAATTCCGGGGGAAGATCTCCATTATTCTCAGTAATGTCGGCAATGATGATATTTATTTGCCTCTCAACCGAAGAGAGTGAGTTATCCCATTGCTGCGCAGTACTATCGTTAAAAAATCTGGCGGTGCTTAGCAAGGTGTTTTTCTGCATAACAGAAAAAAGATACGCACTACCCAATGTGGTCAAAACAAGTGGCAGCGCAAGCAGCAAAAGAAAACGGAGAATAAAGCTGTGATTGGAGTTTGCAGCAGTGGAGGTTTGCATAGTCACGACGCCTATATAACTTTACGCCATCTAACCATAGCCCATAGGCATCGTGACACACATGCACACCAGTCTGGGGAGTCGGCTTAACGCTCCTGTTGAGATTTCAGCAGATCACGGATCTCGGTCAACAGCTCCTGATCCTTGGTCGGGCCTGCCGGTGCGGCGGCTTCCTCTTCCTGCTTTTTCTTCAGGGTGTTGATGGCCTTCAGTCCCATGAAGATGGCAAAGGAGATGATCAGAAAATCGATGATGGTCTGGATGAACTTGCCGTAGGCAATGACCACGGCGGGTGTTGTACCTTCTGCGGCCTTCAGGGTGACCGCCAGGTCGCTGAAGTCCACGCCGCCCAGGATCAGGCCGATGGGCGGCATGATCACGTCACCGACAAAAGAGGAGACAATTTTGCCGAAGGCGGCACCAATGATGATACCGACCGCCATATCGATGACGTTGCCGCGGGCGGCAAAGGCTTTGAACTCTTGAATCAGACTCATTATTTCCTCCGAAATTAAACAAGATAGCGCGTTGATTACCCTTGCCAAAGGGCGAACTCTTGTCAGGAAAAACAGAGGCTAAGCCGCGTTGTTCCTGTCGTCCTGACTAGCTTGCGGGCGTTATGAGTCCTTGGCAATCGGGGGGAACCATTTTTTTGGTACAAAGTGATATTAATTTTTTGGTAAGTAGCTGGTTGAATGATGAGCTGTGCTGCTGTAGTTTGCTGGGTCGATTCATTCATACCACGTGAGTAAACAAGTGAAGTATTTACTACTGGGAATGATGCTTTTGTGCACATTTGCTGCCAGAGCGGGGATGGATACCCAAGCCTTGAAACAGACCATCACAGCCCGGCTGGGGGTTCCCGTCTATCTGGTTGAACCGACCCCGATCGCGGGGTTGTACATGCTGGGCACCTCACAGGGGGTACTCTACAGCGATGCCAAAGGGGATTATGTGGTGCAGGGGGTCATGCTGGATATGACTCGCGACATGAAGAACCTGACCATCTCGGGTATGCGCGAGCAGCGCCGACTTGGGCTGGCGCAGGTGGCTCATGCCCCCATCGTGCTCAAGGCCCGTGATGAGCGTCACCGGGTTGCGCTGTTTCTCGGTGAGCAGGATGCCAAACGTCGTCAGCTCTCCGGCACCTTGCAACACTTGCAGGCATCCGGGGTGAGCGTGGCACTCTATCCGGTGATTGATCACGCCGAGCGGGCCGCCGACTGGTGCAGCGATCCCCTGCTGCAAAATGATCCGTTAAAAGCCTATTTGCCTCAAACGGCATGTAGTGAGACCCTTATCCAAAATATTGGCCTGAGCCAATGGTTGGGGGTCAAGGTACTGCCGGCCTGGGTCTCCTCCGACGGGGATCTGGTGCGCGGGTATCAGAGCCCCGAACAGCTGCTCAAGATACTGGATCATATTGATGTCCCTGCAAATCCGTCGTCGTCCGCGAGTTGATGATTCCCATCTGCCTGCCACCCTGCATCCCCTGCTTCGCCAAATCTTCGCCAGCCGTGGCGTAGAGGACCCCGCCCTGCTGGAGCGCAGCGCCAGCCAGCTGTTGCCGCCCCAGCGTCTCTATGGCATGGAGCAGGCGGTGCCGCTGCTGGCGGAGGCTCTGACTGCCCAGAAACGGATCCTGATTGTCGGCGACTTCGACTGCGATGGTGCCACCAGTTCGGCCCTGTGTGTGCTGGCCCTGCGCGCCATGGGCGGTCGCCATATCGATTTTCTGGTGCCCAACCGCTTCGAGTTTGGCTACGGCCTTACCCCCGAAATTGTCGAGCTGGCGGTGGCCCGTGGCGCCGAGTTTCTTATCACGGTGGATAACGGTATCTCCAGCATCGCCGGGGTGGCGGCAGCCAAGGCGGCGGGCATGCAGGTACTGGTTACCGATCACCATTTGCCGGGTCAGGAGCTGCCTGATGCCGATGCCATCGTCAACCCGAACCAGCGCGGTTGCGATTTCCCCTCCAAGTCGCTGGCCGGGGTGGGAGTCGCCTTCTATCTGATGGCGGCCCTCAATACCCATCTGCGTCAGCTCGGCTGGTACGAACGGCAAGGGTTACGCGCCCCCAATGTGGCGGATTACCTCGATCTGGTGGCCCTCGGCACGGTCGCAGATGTGGTGGCGCTCGATGGCAACAACCGCATTCTGGTTCATCAGGGCTTGCAGCGGATCCGGGCCGGGCGCTGTCGCCCCGGCATTCAGGCGCTGGTGGATGTGTCGGGTCGTGATGGTCGCCGCCTCACCGCCGCCGACCTCGGTTTTGCGCTGGGGCCGCGCCTCAATGCGGTTGGGCGCCTCGATGATATGTCCCTTGGGGTCGCCTGTCTGCTCTGCGATGATCTCAATCTGGCGCGCCAGCTTGCGGCCGAGATGGACAGCCTCAATCAGGAGCGCAAGGAGATCGAGCAGGGGATGCAGCAGGAGGCCCTCGCCACCCTGGAGCAGATCCGGTTTCGCGATGGCGAGGTGCCATCGGGCATAGTGCTGCACCGCAACGAGTGGCATCAGGGGGTGGTGGGGCTGGTGGCTTCCAAGGTGAAGGAGAAGTACTACCGCCCGGTCATTGCCTTTGCCGAGAGCAGCGAGACCGAGCTCAAGGGCTCCGGCCGCTCCATCCCCGGCGTGCACCTGCGCGATGCACTGGAACTGCTCGATACCCGCCATCCGGGCCTGATGGGCAAGTTTGGCGGCCACGCCATGGCGGCGGGGCTGACCCTGCCCAAGGCCAATATCGAGGCCTTCAGCCGCGCCTTTGAGGCGGTCATCAGCGAGCTGGTGACCCCCGAGCTGCTGACCGGAGTGCTGCTCACCGACGGCGAGTTGTTGCCGGATGAGCTCAACCTCGAGCTGGCGGAGCTGATTCGCGCCTCCGGCCCCTGGGGTCAGGCCTTCCCCGAGCCGCTGTTCGACGGCGAGTTCGTGCTGGTGCAGCAGCGGCTGGTGGGGGAGAAGCACCTCAAGATGATGCTGACAACCGATTCCGGTCATGCGGTGGATGCCATCGCTTTTGGCGTCGATCTCAAGCGCTGGCCCGATGCCTCGGTCAAGCGGGTGCGGCTTGTCTACCGGCTTGACGTCAACGAGTGGCGCGGCAACCGCAGCGTGCAGCTGCTGGTGGAGCATCTGGAGGCTGCCGGTCTCTGAGCCGGTTGCATCGCTGCTTTGTCGCAGATAGCGCTGACAACGGCCACCCTCGGGTGGCCGTTTTTGTTGGCAGATCTCTGGAAAAGGGCGTTGACCTGTCTATAGCTTTACAGTTTAAGCTCGTCTTTATCGGGTCACCTGAGGGCCCGCACCGTGAGTGATTGCCATGAAAATATCCGAACTGGCCCGCCGCTGCGGCCTCGCCCGCTCCACCCTGCTCTATTACGAGAAGCTGGGGGTGATTGCCGGTACCCGGGCCGCCAACGGCTATCGCCACTATGACGAGGGGGATCTGCAGCGACTGCAGATGGTGCAGGCCCTGCAGGCAGGTGGTCTCAGCCTCAAGCAGTGCCTCGCCTGTCTGGCTGGCGAGATAGATCAAGCGGCATTGCAGGCCCGGGTGAGGGAGCTGGATGAGGAGCTGGTGCGGATGCAGCGCGCCCGGGATCTGTTGGCGGATCTGACAGGGCTGCGCCCGCGCTCCGGTGAGGAATTCAAGGCCTGGCAGCTGCAACTGCAGCGCGAGGCACCGGAGGCCTACTTCGCGTGGGTGATGAAACAGGGTTTTAGCGAGAAAGATCGCTACCACTTGCAATGGTTGAGCAAAGACATGAATGAGCATGAGCGTTACATCAAGGACTTTATCCAGCTGCTGGATGGCATGAGTTACTGGGGGCCGGGGGATCGCGCCTTCACCCAGCAGCAGTTTGCCGCCTTGCCCATCCGGCCGCGCCGGATCCTTGACATGGGCTGCGGGCGCGGGGCCTCGACCATGGCGCTGGCTCAGGTGACCGATGCCGACATTGTGGCCATCGATCTGGAAGAGGAGGCGCTGGCCGCCGTGGCGCACTCCGCCCGTGCAGCGGGCTTTGAGCATGTCTCCACCCTCTGCGCCAACATGGCGGCACTGCCGGACGATCTGGCCCCGGCCGACCTCATCTGGGCAGAGGGGAGCGCTTACGTGATGGGGGTTGCTAATGCGCTGAAGGCGTGGCGTCCGCTGCTCGCGAGCCCGCAGGCTTGCATCGTGCTCAGTGATGCGGTCTGGCTGACCGATAACCCGCCCGAGGAGGCGTTGGCATTCTGGCAGCAGGATTATCCCGCCATGCAGACGCTGGCGGGCCTGCTTGAGACGATACAAGCGGCAGGCTATCGCTGCCTGTCACACACTCCGTTGCCGATGAGCGCCTGGAACAACTATCTGGACCCTATCGAGGTCAATCTGGTGCGCTATCGAGACGAGCTGGGGGAGAGTGCCGCCTGGCAGTACTTGAGCCGGGAAGTAGCCATCCACCGCCAATATCTGGGCAGTTACGGCTATGTGATCTGCTGCCTGCAGGCGATGTGAAGAGGATGGCTATTGCCATTGAGGGTGAGCCAGTGATCGGACGGGGGAGCAGATGCTCCCCCATTTGTTTTAGTTTTTAAATGCCAAATTCAGTGATAATTGAGTGTTTAGTGCTGATTTGCATGATTAGGTGAATATCAAAATCCAATAAAGCGATGGCTTGTGATATAATTATCCCCGCATTCCTGTCATCCCTGAAGGAGCTCGATCCTTGCCTCTTGCCAGTCGCTTACCCCCAAGCCGCATACAGCACGGTGCAATGGCCTTTGCCATCGCCTGCATTCTGTGGCTCGCTGCTTTTGCCGCAGCTGGGCTGAGCGCCGTTTCGCAGGGGCCATCTGCCGGGGCGACGGCGGGGATGGCACTGCAAGACCCGATCAACCAGCGTCTGGTCGACACGGTCGGCTTGCTGCCGGGCAACCAGTGGCGCCACGGGGTCGAGCAGGGGCGGCGGTTGGCGAAGGAGCGGGAAGGCCATCTCTATCAGATGCTGCTGGCCTGGTTCCAGTACGACATCCTCGGCCTGCTCTGTGGCCTGCTGTTCTTTGTGCCGCTGATCTATGTCAGACAAGCTTGTGGCCACGTTGGCTATCTGCATAAACGGCAACTCTGCGGCCACCATCTGCAATTTCGCTTCTGTCACGGCGACTAGCTCACCCGGCTGGCGGACGCTCATCCACGTTTTCACACGGATTTAACGCTCCCGATTGACTGACGGGGCAGGCTGACACCTGCAGCCTGCGCTCTATCGTCCGGTGCTGCGTCCGCGCTTTCTGTTGTTTCGTCCATGCTGCTGGCCATCGGCCAGAGGCAGACTTTCTCTTTGCGCAAACACCTGGTGAGCACACCTATGGACTACTACCTCAACCTGTTTATTCACTCAATCTTTGTCGAAAACCTCGCCCTGGCCTTCTTTCTGGGGATGTGTACCTTTCTGGCCGTCTCGAAGAACATCAACACCGCCTTTGGCCTTGGCATGACAATCCTGGTGGTGATGGTGATCGCCATTCCCCTGAACAACTTGATTTACCGCCATATCTTGCGGGCAGGCAGCACCTTTTTCGGGGAATTCGATCTGGGATTTCTCGATTACATCATCTACATCGGGGTGTTGGCGGCGCTGGTGCAGGTGATGGAGATGGTGCTCGACAAGTACGCTCCGGCGCTCTATCAGGCGCTCGGCATCTATCTGCCGCTGTTGACGGTGCATTGCGCCATCTTTGGCGGGGTGATGTTTATGGCGCAGCGGGATTACGATTTTATCGAGTCGCTGGTCTACAGCGTAGGTTCGGGGCTTGGCTGGCTGCTGGCCATTGTCGCCATGGCCGGTTTGCGCCAGAAACTGAAGTACGCCGATGTCCCCGAGGGGCTGCGGGGCATCGGCATCACCTTTATCGTGGCGGGGCTGATGTCCCTCGGCTTTATGTCCTTCTCCGGCATATCACTTTGATTGGAGATGAAAAAACGAGGCGCCTGCGGGCGCCTCGTTGTTTATCAGGGATTGCGGATGGCCATTACAGCTCGCGGGCCCAGGGATGAGCCTTGGGGCGCAGGGCCAGCGCCAGACCCAGCAGCAGCACGGTCAGGCCGTAGAGGGGCCAGCTGCCAAAGCGCATGTAGGGGGTCTCGCCGTGGGCGGGACGCACCTCGCTGCGCAGCACACCCGCTTCAAACTGCGGGATCTGGCCGATGATGCTGCCATCGATCTCGGTCACGATAGTGATACCGGTGTTGGTGTCCCGCAGCAGCGGACGAGCTAGCTCCAGCGCGCGCATCCGGGCGATCTCCATATGTTGCCACGGGCCGATGCTGGTGCCGAACCAGGCGTCGTTGGAGACGGTCAGCAGGAAGTCGGTATCGGCATTGACGTTGCGGCGCACCTCTTCCGGGAAGATGATCTCGTAGCAGATGGCGGCGGCAAACTTGAGCCCCTTGGCGATCAGGTTTGTCTGTACTTCGTCACCCCGGCTGAAAGAGGACATCGGCAGGTTGAAGAAGGGGGCGATGGGGCGCAACAGATCTTCAAACGGCACGAACTCGCCGATGGGCAGCAGGTGGTACTTGTTGTAGCGGTTGGAGTGGTTGTAGAAGTAGGACTCCTTGCCATCCGCATCCTGCACCCCCATGCCGAGCACGGTATTGTAGAAGCGCTGTTGCTGCTCGTCGTAGTGAATGATCCCAGCCAGCAGGCCGGTATCGTTCACCTTCATCGCCTTGTCCAGATTCTCCAGATAGGGGCCCATCGCCTTCTCGATGGCCGGGATCGCCGACTCCGGCCAGATGATGATGTCGGCATCCTGATTCTCGCGGCTCAAGTCCTGATAGGTGCGCACCGTGGGGGCCAGCGCCTCCGGATCCCACTTGAGGGACTGGGCGATATTGCCCTGCACCAGTGCCACCTTGACCGGTTCGCCACGGGTGACCCAGTTGAGCTGCATCAGACCGTGAGCACCTGCCACCAGCAGGGCAGGCACCGCCAGCCAGAGCGGGGAGCGGGATTTCCACACCAGCCAGATAGCGGAGGCGGACAGCAACAGGGCGAGGGTGATGCCCTGCACCCCGAGAATGGGAGCAAAGCCCTTGAGGGGGCCGTCGATCTGGCTGTAACCAAACCAGAGCCAGGGGAAGCCGGTCATCACCCAGCCACGTAGCCAGTCAGCCACCAACCAGAGGGCCGGGAAGGCGAGCAGCCAGCGGCTCCAGTGACGGCCGCCAAAGACGCGGGCAAAGACCCAGCAGGCGAGCGTCGGATAGAGTGCCAGATAGGCGGAGAGCCCGGCCAGCAGGACGAAGGCGACCGGCAGCGGGATGCCGCCAAACTCGGTCATGCTGACATGGATCCACCACAGCCCCGGCAAAAAGAGTCCCATGGCGTAGCCAAAACCGCGCCAGGCGGCCTGTTTCGGCGTTGCTTTGTCCAGCAGGGCGTAGAGGCCGAGCAGGGAGGGGATCACCAGCGGCCAGTAGCCGAAGGGGGAGAAGGCCAGCACTGCGATGGCACCAGAGGCCAATGCACTGAGGCTTAACAGAATTTTAGAAGTAACAGGGGATAATCTCACGGGCGATGGTGCTCGTCTTGGTGTGCAACTGGGGTCGAATGGCCGGTATCTTAACCTGTAAGCGGGGCAACGGCGAGCCTCGATGCCGGTGGCAGAGAGCACAACGCCCCGAGGTCGGGGCGTTGTTTCACACATCGAGCGGATCTGCCTATTGCGGCTCAGATTGCGCCGCCGCGTGGTGCTCGGGGATCTTCACCTGCAACTGCTGCAGACGGCGCCGGTCGGCATGCATAACCTTGAACAGGTAGCCATCCAGCTCGATCTCCTCGCCCTTCTTTGGCAGGTGGCTGAAGGCGTGCATCACCAGACCACCTACCGTATCCACCTCTTCATCGCTGAATTTGGTGCCGAAGAAGTCGTTGAAATCCTCGATCTCGGTCAGGGCGCTGATGGAGAAGACTCGCTTGCTGAGGCGGCGGATCTCGTCCGGCTCATCCTCGATGTCGTCAAACTCGTCGTCGATCTCGCCAACGATCAGTTCCAGTATGTCTTCGATGGTCACCAGACCGGAGACGCCACCAAATTCGTCGACCACGATGGCCATGTGGTAGCGCTCTTCACGGAACTCCTTGAGCAGACGGTCAACCCGTTTGCTTTCCGGCACGATCACCGTGGGGCGCAAGATTTTCTCGAGCTGCAGCGGCTCGCTGGCGTGATGGCCGCCAAACCCGAAGGGGAGAAGATCCTTGGCGAGCAGAATGCCCTCCACATGATCCTTGTCCTCGTTGATCACCGGGAAGCGGGAGTGACCGGACTCGATGATCACCGGCAGGATCGCATCCACCGGTTGGGACTTCTCGATGGTCACCATCTGGGAGCGGGGGATCATGATATCGCGCACGCGAAGATCGGCGATCTCCAGCACCCCCTCGATCATGTCCTTGGTGTCCTGATCGATGAGGTCGCGCTCTTCGGCATCGGCTATCACGTCTACCAAATCATTGCGGTCTTTTGGCTCGCCCTGGAAGAGTTGGCTGAGTTTGTCGAGCCAGGTTTTCTTCGGCGAGCCGGTACTAGGGTGATCGTCGGTCATTTTCTCTCTTGGTTACTCGTATGAACACACTTGAAATAGTTCGGGTTATATAAGGATGGCCATCTGCTGTTTCAAGTCGATGACCATCCGGTTCTTTACTCTTCGTCGTTCAGATAAGGATCGGCAAAACCGAGCTCCTGCATGATGTCGCGCTCAAGCGCTTCCATCTCTTCGGCTTCCTCATCCTCGATATGGTCATAACCTAGCAGATGCAGACTGCCGTGCACAACCATGTGGGCCCAGTGGGCCATCAGGGGCTTGCCCTGCTCCTCGGCCTCGCGCTCTACCACCTGACGGCAGATCACCAGATCGCCGAGCAGCGGCAGCTCCAGACCGGGTGGCGCCTCGAACGGGAAGGAGAGCACATTGGTGGGCTTGTCCTTGCCGCGATAGGTGAGGTTGAGCTCGTTGCTCTCCGCCTCGTCGACGATACGCACCGTCACTTCTGCCTCCTGCTGGAAGCCGAGAATGGTGCCGTCGAGCCAGCCCTGCAACTGGGCTTCGGTGGGCAGGCCGTCAGTGCTGGCGCTGGCCAGCTGCAGATCCAGGGTTACGCTCATTGCTCACTCTCTTTGCTGGCGTTTGTTTGGCCGGCCACCTTCTCGGCGGCCTGTTTGGCGTCGAACGCCTCATAGGCCTGCACGATACGGGCCACCACCGGGTGGCGCACCACGTCTTTGGACTCGAAGAAGTTGAACGACAGACCATCGACCCCTTGCAGCACTTCCAGCGCGTGGCGCAGGCCGGATTTGGCGTTGCGCGGCAGGTCTACCTGGGTGATGTCACCGGTGACCACTGCCTTGGAGTTGAAGCCGATGCGGGTGAGGAACATCTTCATCTGCTCGGTGGTGGTGTTCTGGGCCTCATCGAGAATGATAAAGGCGTCATTGAGGGTTCTTCCGCGCATATAGGCGAGCGGCGCCACCTCGATAATGTTGCGCTCCATCAGCTTCTCGACCCGCTCAAAACCCAGCATCTCGAACAGGGCGTCGTAGAGCGGGCGCAGGTAAGGATCCACCTTCTGGGAGAGATCGCCAGGCAGGAAGCCCAGCTTCTCGCCCGCTTCCACCGCCGGACGGGTCAGCAGAATGCGGCGAATTTCCTGACGCTCCAGCGCATCCACCGCCGCCGCGACCGCCAGATAGGTCTTGCCGGTACCGGCCGGGCCTATGCCGAAGCAGATATCGTGGCGCACGATATTGGCGATGTATTGGGCCTGATTGGGGCTGCGTGGTTTGATGAGACCGCGCTTGGTCTTGACCGTCACCTCCTTGCCATAGGGGATGCTCGGCGTCGGTTCGTCATCCTGCTCCAGCACCCGCGACTCCTGAATGGCCAGATGGACCATGTCGGGGGTGATGTCGGTCACCTTGCCACCCTTGAGGGGCTGTGTTTCCACATAGAGGTGCTTGAGGATGACGGCGGCGGCATCCAGCTGGGCCGGTTTGCCCACCAACTGGAAGTGGCTGTCACGGTAGCTGATCTCGACGCCGAGGCGGCGCTCCAGCTGCTTGATGTTGTCATCGAAGGGGCCGCACAAGCTGGCAAGGCGCTGGTTGTCGGCGGGCTCCAGATGCAGATTCAGGGTCGAGATGTGTCGGCTCAAAATATCCTCGTCTCAAGGCGCTCCCCATCCGCCGGGCGAATGGGGAGGAGGGGATTAATGGGGGGTGAAAGCGGCCACGCCCAGCTCGTCCGGCACGTTATCCGGGCGACGGGCCAGGATTTCGCTCGGGGCGGTGGCGATCCTCAGGTTCATCTCGCTCTCGCCGCGGATGAACTTGCCGCGCAGGGAGTTGGGACGCACCTCGGTGATCTCCACGTCGGCAAAGCCGCCGATCAGGGTGTGCTGGCCTTCGAAGTTGACCACCCGGTTGTTCTCGGTGCGGCCACACAGCTGCATCGGGTCGAGCTTGGAGGGCCCTTCCACCAGGATGCGCTGGGTGGTGCCCAGCATGGCGCGGCCAATCTGCATCGCCTGGTTGTTGATGACGTGCTGCAAGCGGGCCAGACGGGCTTTCTTCACTTCCATGTCGACATCGTCGGGCATGTCGGCGGCCGGGGTGCCCGGGCGCGGACTGAAGATGAAGCTGAAGCTCATGTCGAAACCCACATCCTCGATCAACTTCATGGTCGCTTCAAAGTCTTCGTCCGTCTCGTTCGGGAAGCCAACGATGAAGTCGGAGCTGATGGTGATGTCGGGACGGGCGGCACGCAGGCGACGGATCTTGGATTTGTACTCCAGGATGGTGTGCGGGCGCTTCATCATGGTCAGAATACGGTCGGAGCCGCTCTGCACCGGCAGGTGCAGGAAGCTGACCACTTCCGGGGTGTCTTTGTAGACTTCGATGATGTCGTCGGTGAACTCGATCGGGTGGCTGGTGGTGTAGCGAATGCGATCGATACCGTCGATGGCGGCCACCAGACGCAGCAGCTCGGCGAAGGTGCAGATGCCGCCATCAAAGGTCGGGCCGCGGTAAGCGTTGACGTTCTGACCGAGCAGGTTCACTTCGCGCACGCCCTGCTGGGCGAGCTGGGCGATTTCGTAGAGCACGTCGTCCAGTGGGCGGCTCACCTCTTCACCGCGGGTGTAGGGCACCACGCAGTAAGTACAGTATTTGGAGCAGCCTTCCATGATGGAGACGAACGCGGTAGCCCCTTCGGCGCGCGGTTCGGGCAGGCTGTCGAATTTTTCGATCTCGGGGAAGGCGATATCAACCTGGGCACCACGGCCCTCTTGCACTTCCTTGATCATGGCGGGCAGGCGATGCAGGGTCTGCGGGCCGAACACGATATCCACATAGGGAGCGCGCTGGCGAATCGCATCGCCCTCCTGAGAGGCAACGCAGCCACCCACGCCGATCACCAGACCGGGCTTTTTGGCCTTGAGCTTTTTCCAGCGTCCCAGCTGGTGGAACACCTTCTCCTGCGCTTTTTCGCGGATGGAGCAGGTATTGAGCAGCAAGACATCTGCCTCTTCGGGCTCTTCGGTAAGCGTGTAGCCATTGCTGGCATCCAACAGGTCGGCCATTTTGGACGAGTCATACTCGTTCATCTGGCAACCCCAGGTTTTAATGTGAAGTTTCTTGCTCATTGCTTCTCTTGACTTGTTTTGAAATCGGCATGGTCAAAGGACCGCGCATTTTACTCCGCAATCTGGATACTGCCTAGCTAATATCCAGCTGGCAATGGTGCTCACCCGATACCTGTTGCCAGCAAGCTCAATAAGCTTTCTCCTTGATTTGACGCAGCAATTCCCCGTTTGTCTCACTGTTTATCAGCCGCCCTTGCGCTATCATGCAGCCATCCGGTTCACGTCCGGGCGCTGTCGCCGGACGCACCCTTTCAGGAATAAATGTATGGAACAGTGTGATATCGCCATCGTCGGCGCCGGCATGGTGGGCGCCGCCACCGCCTGTCTGCTGGCGGCTCAGGGCCTCTCGGTGCGGGTCATCGAGACCCAACTGCCGGAGCATTACGCGCCGGAGCAGCCGCTGGATCTGCGGGTCTCCGCCATCAGTCAGGCCTCGGTGGCGCTGCTGGAGCAGGCCGGTGCCTGGCACCATCTGCAGCAGATGCGGCTCTGCCCCTACCGTCGGCTGGAGACCTGGGAGCTGGACGGTTTTGCCACCCGCTTCAATGCCGCCGACCTCGGCCTGCCCCAGCTCGGCTACATCATCGAAAACCGGCTGGTGCAGCTCGCCCTGCTCAAGCGGATGGAAGATTTTCCCACCATCCAGACCCACACCCCGGCGGCGGTGACCAGCCTGCGCCAGAGTGCGGATGAAGCTGTGCTGACTCTGGATGATGGCACCGAGCTGGTGGCCCGCTGGGTGCTGGCTTGCGACGGTGCCGAATCCCACACCCGCAAGCTGGCGGGTATCGGCGTATCGCGCTTCGAGTACCGCCAGCACTGCATGCTGATCAATATCGATACCGACTTTGCGCAGGAAGATATCACCTGGCAGCAGTTCACCCCGAGTGGCCCGCGGGCCTTCCTGCCATTACCAGGCCAGCACGGCTCTCTGGTGTGGTATGACAGCCCGGCCCGGATCCGCGCTCTGGCGGCCATGAGCAACGAAGGGCTTGCCGCCGAAGTGTGCCGCCACTTCCCGAGTCGGCTCGGCGGGTTCACCGTCACCGGCAAGGGGAGCTTCCCGCTGGTGCGCCGCCACGCCAACGACTATCACGCCGGTCGGGTGGTGTTGCTTGGCGATGCTGCCCACACCATCAACCCGCTGGCGGGGCAGGGGGTCAACCTCGGCTTCAAGGATGTGGCCTGCTGGGCGGCTCTGCTGCAAGGAGCTGGCGCCGACTGGCATCAGCTGGCGTTGGCCGAGCGTTACGAGCGACGCCGTCGTCCCGACAACCTGCTGATGCAGTCGGGGATGGATCTCTTCTACGGGGTATTCAGCAACGAGATTGGCCCCCTCAAGCTGGCCCGCAATCTGGCCCTCAATCTGGCGGACAAGGCGGGCCCGCTCAAGGAGATGGCGCTGCGCTATGCACTTGGGCTGGTTTGACAGGTAGAAACCAGATAGCACGGGTTGAATGCGCGAAGGAGCACAGGTGATGAACAAGGCACTGCTGGTGATCGATTTTATCAACGATATTGCCCACCCCGACGGGCGCATTGCCGCCTCCGCAGCCCATGTACTGGAGCAGGATGCCATCGCGCATGCCAATCAGGCGCTGGCCCATGCCCGCGCCAACGGCTGGCTGGTAGTGCTGATCAAGGTGGGCTTTGACGGCGGCTATCAGCTGCAGCCCAAGGGGTCTCCCATGTTTGGTCGCGCTCACCAGTTGGGGGCGCTCTCCTTGGCTGACAGCGGCACCGACTTTCATCCGGATCTGGATGTGCAACCCGGTGATCTGGTGCTAGCCAAGCCCAGGGTCAGCCCCTTCTATGGCACGGCGCTGGAGCCTGCGCTGCGGGCCAACCACATCGACCACCTCTATCTGTGCGGGGTGAGCACTAGCTGGGCCATTCAGGCGGCGGCGCGGGATGGTCACGATCGCGACTACGCCATCACCATTCTGGAGGATGCCTGCGCCGCCGCAGATGCCACCGAGCATCACACCTCGCTGCGGATGCTGGGCCGTATCGCCGAGATCATCAAGGTGTCCCGGCTGGCTTGATCCTTAACGCAGGCAGCACCCGAGCACCGTGTTGAGATTGACTCAGCGGCCCTCTGTCGGGCCGCAGCGCTTTTGGGCAACATGATTGTCGGGCAATATAGTGCTCACATGGATAACAACAAGGATGGACAGATGCGTTATCAGGGACGGATCGCGAGCTGGAACGAGGCGCGCGGCTTTGGATTTATTACGCCGGAGCAAAATGGCGCCGAGCAGATAATCAATGGATCACGCAGTGCAGGGCTGTTTGTGCATGTTACGGCGCTGCAATCAGATGGTCGCTTGCCCGAGCCGGGGGAGCGTGTCACCTATCTGATCGGCAGTGGCCAGGATGGCAAACCGAGGGCGTTACAGGTTTTTTTCCCCGATCGCCCGCTCACGTTGGCGGATGCAGTGCAGTCGGCCGCACCATCAGCAGCAAGATCAGCCGCATCATCGGCGGCGCCTGCATTTCGGGCGGCAAGTCAGCCGCCACGACCCACCTCGACCAGAGAGCGAAGTAACCCCTATCGACGTCGCAAGAGCAGTTGGAGTGGCAAACTGATCCCCCTGCTGGTGCTCGTCGGCCTCTTTTCCATCTATTCCCGTTTCTCGGCCGAGTCGATGGCGCCATTGCCGGTCTCATCTTTCAATCAGGAGGAGATCAGCACCTCGGTCAGCACGCCACAGACAACGACCTTTATTCGTCAGTGTGATGGTCGGCAGCATTGCTCCCAGATGACCTCCTGCGAGGAGGCAACCTGGTTTTTACAAAACTGCCCTGGTACCAAGATGGATGGGGAAGGAGATGGCATCCCCTGTGAAAATCAGTGGTGTGGTCATTAAATGTGACTTATCAGAGACATATGCTCATGATGTGCTCTTGTTATCCGGAACAGGGAAACTGGCCTGAAACCTTGCCGGATAGTGTTCGATGGTGAAATTTGGTCTCAGTTGGCTAAGTGGGAATGGGGTGCTTCACTCTATCTGCTGACTTAATTGTTAATAGATGGCGGTATGCCACTTTTGCCACAGGATGGCCATCATGGCGGATGATATACAGACACGGCAGAGTCACTTCGCCGAGCGAGCCCATCATCTGGCTGCGCTGCTGGATTCGCTGGAAGACCAGATATCGGTGATAGATCGGGATGGCGTGATCCATTACACCAATCTCGCCTGGGATCTGTTTGCCGAGCAAAACGGCATGCCCAGGGGATATAACTGGATTGGGGTCAATTACATGGGGGCTTGTGACGATGAATCCGAGCCCTCTGGATTGGCTGCCGTGGAGGGGATCCTCCGGGTTATCCGTCATCAGCAGGAGAAGTTCTATCTGGAATACCCCTGCCACAGCCCCGACACCCAGCGCTGGTTTATGATGCGAGTAGCGCCGGTACCCGGTCTTGATGCTGAATATTTTTCCATCGCCCATATCAATATCACCGAGCGCAAGCTGCTGGAGCTGGAAGTGGAAAGCCTCTCCTTCCACGATCCTTTGACCGGACTGGCTAATCGGCGGCTGTTCAACAGTTTTTTGCATAACGAGTGGCGGCGCAGCATGCGGGAACATACCCCGCTCTCCCTCATCATGCTGGACTTGGATAACTTCAAGGCGTGCAATGACCATCTTGGGCATCAGATGGGAGATGGCTCGCTCCAGCTGGTGGGCCATCTTCTGCAATCTTTCTGCCAGCGTCCTGCGGATCTGCCCTGCCGTTTTGGTGGTGACGAATTTGCCCTGATCCTCGGCAATACCGACCAAAATACGGCCCAGCGGATTGCGGAGGAGATCCGCCAGGCCATCAACGATCTCGACATCGTGGTGGCAAATAATATTCAGCTTAGCGCCAGTATTGGCATTGCCACCTACACGGCTGAGCAACTGCTGGAGGGAGAAGGGGCGTTGCTGGCCGCGGCCGATGCGGCGCTTTATTGCGCCAAGGGGGCGGGTAAAAACCGTAGTCACTGCGCCAGCTGTTGAGCCGCATTGCCGCTTTTGTCCTGCATGCGTCCCCTTGATGGGGGCGCACTGTTTTTTGGTTGGTCACGGTGTTAGCAACCAGCGAGCGTTGGTTTCAGCGCTCGGGTGTGGCCGACACCGGCAGGGGATGGCTGGTGATCACCTGCCTGACGAAGTGATCCCGGATGGGGTCGGCAAAGTCCGGATTCCATACCATGCTGACCTCCCACTCGGAGCTGGGACCAGAGAGGGGATAGAGGGTGACATCGGGCCCTGCGATAAAGCTGACGCTGCGCGGCAGGATGGCGTTGCCGATGCCCGCCGCGACCAGCGCCACCAGCGTCTGGATATCCTCGGCCTCCTGGACCATGCCGGTCAGCCGATTGGCGCCGAGAAAACCGGCGATCTGCTGGCTGAGCCCAGGGCAGCGGTGGCCCACCATCTGCAACAGGGGTTGACTGGTCAGTGCCTGCTGGACGTCGAATGCGGCCGGGTCTGGCTCGGTCATCCGTGTCGGCACCGCCAGCACCAGCCGGTCGATCAGCAGTCTGTGCTCCTGCAACTGGGGCATCTGAGGTCTGCGCATAAAGCCAAGCTGCAACTGGCCGGAGAGCAACTGCTCCTGCTGGATGGCGGAGGGCATATCCTGCAGATGGACCATCACGTCCGTGGCCTGCTGTTTGAAGCGGGCTACCAGCGCAGGGGCCAGTGCGAAACTCGACAGACCGAAGCCAATTTTGAGTCGACCGGCCACGCCGCTCGCCACCGCCAGCGCATGGCTTTCGAACTCCCGACCGTGCTCGACCAGCGCACTCGCCTGGGTGAGCAGCTGGGCGCCGAGCGCCGTCAGCTCGGCGCCGTGGCGGCCCCGTTTGAACAGGGTGCAGCCCAGCGTCTGCTCCAGCCCCTGGATCTGCTTGGTGAGGGCCGGCTGGGTGATAAAGAGGCGGCTGGCCGCTTCCCGGTAGTTGGCGGTGTCGGCCAGCGTCACAAACGCCTGTAGTTGCCTCAAGTCGAATTTCATTCCAATTGGTTATCCAAGGTGGCGATTTATTGATTATAAATTATCTAATCGCCTTGTTCTAATGGCTCGGCAAGGGGGGAATCGCCCTCCTCTGAACCGGAACAAGGAGCCATATCATGTCTACCCAACGCTATCTCTTTTTGATCAAGGGCACGCTGGTGCTGGCCCAGCCATTGGCGGCCCCGGAGACGGGGGAGCTGCTCGCCAGCTTGTTGCAACAGGGGTTTGTGGTCGGCCCCTTGCAAGTGTGGGCTGGCAGTACCGAGCAGGCGCTCGCTTGTTATGAGCGTGCAGCCCAGCAGCAGGCCTTTACCGATGCGCTCTCTGGCTCTCTGCCCGAGCTGGCCGGGGTGCCTGTGCCTGTATGAGTGCTGGCATGAACACGATCACCCTGTCGGTATCCGCCCTGCTGCTCGATATGGATGGCACTCTGGTCTGCTCGACCGGCGATGTGGAGAAGGTGTGGCGGCTCTGGTGTCAGTATCATCAGCTTGCCCCAGAGCCGGTACTGGCTATGTGCCACGGTATGCGCTCACGTGAGGTGATCCGGGCGCTTGCCCCGCAGCTGGATGTGGAGCGGGAAGCGGCGCGGCTCGACGAGCTGGAGATGCTGCATACCGGCGGCGATGCCATCGCAGGGGCTGGCGAGTTGCTGGGCCGCTTGTCGCCAGAGCTTTGGGCCATCGTGACCTCCGCCAGTGAACGGGTTGCCCGCCATCGCCTGAGTTGTGCCGGTTTGCCGCTGCCCAGCGTGCTGGTGGGGGCCGAAGAGGTGGTCAATGGCAAGCCCGATCCCGAGCCCTATCTGCTGGGGGCTGAACGGCTTGGCGTCTCGCCCGATTGTTGTCTGGTGTTCGAGGATGCCCCGGCCGGTATCGAGAGTGCCCTGCGTGCAGGTTGCACCGTGGTGCAGGTAGGAGGCGATGCGCCGCTCAATCCGGCGGTTGTGGCGGTGATCCGCAACTGGCGCGAGGTGAAGGTGGAGTTGGGGGAAGGTGAGTCCCTGTTGGTGACGCTGCTCACTTGAGCGGTGGATAGAGCGTATTTCGACCGCAGATTGCGGTATGAACCATCGCCATCAACACTGTATGTCGCAATAAAAACGCCCCCGAGATGCGGGGGCGTTTTGCCATCTGACCGTTATTTGAAGACGCGGAAACGGGTGGCGTCGTCGATAAAGGTCTTGTCGCCGGCCGGTTGCTTGATGCTGCCAAAAGGCATCTGGGCGCGCAGCAGCCAGCTGGCGGGCAGGTTCCACTCCTTGCGTACCGCCTCGTCGATCAGCGGATTGTAGTGCTGCAGGGAGGCGCCGACCTTCTCCTGCGCCAACGTCGTCCAGACCGCAAACTGGGCGATGCCGGTGGCATGTTCCGACCAGATGGGGAAGTTGTCTGCATAGAGGGCGAACTTTTGCTGCAGACCCTTGATGACGTCGGTGTCTTCGAAGAACAGCACGGTACCGAAACCTGCGCGGAAGCTGCCATCCACCTTGGCCTCACTCTGGGCGTAGGCCTCCGGCGGCACAATCTTTTTCAGCTCAGCTTTGACGATATCCCACAGCTTGTGGTGCTGGGCGCCAAACAGGATGACGGCACGGGAGCTCTGGGAGTTGAAAGAGGAGGGGCTGTGTCTGATGGCATCCTGAATCAGGGCCGTCAGCTGCTCCGGCGTATGGGACACCTGGTCGCCCAGGGCATAGATGGTACGACGTGCTTTGATCTGCTCGATAAACGGACTGCTCATAACATCTCCTTTGCTTGATAGTCACCGGGCGCCAGCCTTGTGGCCAGCCATCCCCTGTTGTTCAAGCTATAGACTATACCACCCGATTATCTTCCGAGCGTTTACATGCAGTGGTGACACTTTCAACTGAGGGTTAACACCCCGCACATAGGCGATCCTGTTGCTCCCCAGTGAACGGGGTTGAGGCGCGCTGAACTGCCAGCCCAGCTGAGATTGCGCCACCCAACCCTGCGCAGGTGACAGGAGCTGTCCGATCGCCAGTAGTTGGGGTGGGGCTGCGACAGCCTCCCACTCCTGCCGAGGGACACGCCATACCTGTGAAATAAAAATTTTCTTGTGGTTATTCAAGAGATTGAATTCGGACTTGCCGGTCACGCCTATTGCCGGGTTTCAAGTGAAAACCTGCTTGCCGCTAGTCACCCACTGGTTTGCTGCCTGCCGGTTTGTATAGTGCAGAGGAAATTAATCAGATTTGACAGGAGTACCCATGGAGATGAATTCGCGTGCTCTTCGCGCACTGGCACTGCTGGGCGCCTTGCTGGCTGGCAGCACGAACGTGCACGCCTCCGAGACCCTCAATACCATTTTGGGTGGCGGTGCAGGCGGGGTGGCGGGCACCATGATCGGCAAGGAGCTGGGGGGGGATACCGGTGCGCTGGTGGGAGCGGCATTGGGCGGCGCAGCTGGTGGTGCGGCGACGGCCAACAAGGGCAACAAGAATGAAGCGGCCCTTGGCGGTGCGGTGGGGGCGCTGGGCGGTGCCGCTATCGGCAAGAGTGTTGGTGGCGATACCGGTCAGCTGATCGGCGCCGGGGTCGGCGGGGCGAGTGGGTCGGCCATCGGTGCCAAGACGGGCGATGGCCACAAGAGCCAGGATCGCTATTACGATGATGACGATGATCATCACCATCACAAGCACCACAAGAAGTACAAAAGGCATAAGAAGCACAGATGGCATGACGACGATTGATGCGTATGCAGTGAGTGCGGAAGATGCAAAACGGGGCCTGTTGGTCCCGTTTTGCATGGTGTGGTCACTCGATTTTACGGTTACTCTCTCGTGCGGTTACACCAGCCGGTGCTGGCGGCGACCGGCGGCAAAGGCGTTGATGTTGTCGATAAGCTGGTCGGCCAGTCGCTGCATCGACTCCTCGCTGGCCCAGGCCACATGGGGGGTCAGAATGAAGTGGGGGTATTGCAGCGCCTTCATCAAGGGATGGTCGGGGGGCGGGGGTTCGACGCTCGCCACATCGAAACCGGCGCCACCGAGGCGGCCGTTGGCCAGCGCTTGCAGCAGCGCCTCCTCATCCACCAGCCCACCGCGGCCGACGTTGATCAGCAGGGCGCCCGGTTTCATCAGATCCAGCTCCCGCTCGCCAATGAGGTTGCGGGTGTAGGGGGTGAGCGGGCAGTGCAGGCTGATCACATCCGAACTTTGCAGCAACTCATCGAGGGGTAGGCGAGCCTCGTCGTGACTGGTGCCGACCTGGCTCTGGGCGTAACGCACTGTCATCCCCATCCCTTTGGCCCGCTCGCCGAGCGCCTGACCGAGCGTCCCTTTGCCGATGATGCCAAGCTGCTTGCCGTGCAGATCCATGATGTTGTGGTCGAAAAAGCAGAACTGGCCGCTCTGCTGCCAGCGCCCCTCCAGCAGCGACTGGCGCCAGCAGAAGAGGTTGCGCGACAGGGCCAGCATCAGCGCCATGGCGTGCTCCGGCACCGAGGGGCCCGAGTAATTGCGGATATTGCACACCCCGACGTTGGCGGCGCGGCACGCTTCCAGATCCACGTTGTCGCTGCCGGTGGCGGCCAGGGCGATGAGTTTGAGCTCCGGCAGCTGGGCCAGTTCGGCGGCGCCGATCCGTACTTTGTTGATGATGGCGATGCTGGCATCTTTGAGCCGTTCCACCACCTGTTCCGGGGTAGTACTTGGATAGCTCTGCCAGTGGTGGGGGAAGTCGGGGTGATGCAGGGTGATGCCCGCATCCAGGGTATCGCTGTCGAGAAATACGATTTGCTGCATGGACCTTCCTGCCATTTTTCTGGTGTCGAGGGGCCATGATGCCAAAGAGGATGCGGTCAGGGCCAGATCGTCGCCGTGGCAGGGTTGGGCTTTATCCGGCAGATGTGAGCTGGCGCGCGCTTTATTGCGCCACGGTGGCTGCTGGTTTAGAGCCAGCCCAGATGATTGAGCCAGCCCTGAATGCGGGTGGGGGTCTCCTCCAGCTCCATCAGGGCGTAGGGGCGATAGTTGAGCTTGTTGCTGCGGCGGCTCTCGCTTCTGCGGGCCTCGGCGGCCAGCAGGGGCCAGCGACCGCCATCCTCCTGATAGAGGTCCAGAGTGGGGATGGCCGCCTGAGCCACCTGTTTGGCCAGGGTCTGGTTGCTCTGCTGGTTGGGGAAGAAGCCATCGAGCAGCACCAGTGCATCGGGGGCGGGCAACTGTTCGCTGGCGATGAGGTTGGCAGTCCAGGCGGCGCCGGTACCTTGCGCCAGGATCAGCTTGAAGCCCCCCTCCTGCAGCTTGGCATCCGCCAGCTTGCTGATCCGCTCGGCAAACTGCTTGCGAAATGCATCGCTGTTTTTCGCTTTTTTCTCGGCGGCTGGGTCCAGTTCGGTCTGCTGGGGAGAGGGGAGGAGCAGCAGGGTATCAAAACCCAGCTGGCTGAGGGCACGGGTCAGTTGCCAGAGCTGGCCGCTGCGCTGCCAGTCGGGCAGTAAAATGGCGAGCCCCAGATAGTTTTCACTGTCGTGTTTGGCAAACAGCACCGTCTGCTTGTCGATTTGGGTAGCATCGGGCAACCCTTTCCAGTCGCTGGCTTGCCAGTGGTCGAGGGGCAGTGGCTCGGCAACGGGGGGGGCGACCTCGCTTGCCTCTGCCCCATGGCCAGCCAGCAAGGTCAATAACAGCAGTGATAAGGATAATCTGGCCATAGTGTGCTCCCCCGGTTATCTGGGTTAGCGGCTGCGGCGGGATTTTCTGAAGGCGGGCGGTGTGATGGCAACTCGGAGGCAATAAAAAAGCGAGCCGTTGGCTCGCTTTTTTGTAATCAATTCAAAGCGGTCAATTAGTTGACGCGACGCTTGAACTCACCGGTGCGGGTATCGATTTCGATCTTGTCACCGATCTCTACGAAAGCGGCAACAGCCAGCTCGTAGGTAGTGCCTTTCAGACGGGCAGGCTTGGTCACTTTACCGGAGGTGTCGCCACGGGCTGCCGGTTCGGTGTACTCAACTTCGCGCACGATGGTGGTCGGCAGTTCTACGGAGATGGCTTTCTCGTTGTAGAAAGTCACTTCACACAGATCTTCCATGCCGTCTACCAGGTAGTTCAGCACGTCACCCAGGTTGTCTTTCTCTACGTCGTACTGGTTGTACTCGGTGTCCATAAAGACATACAGGGGATCGGAGAAGTAGGAGTAGGTGCACTCTTTACGTTCCAGCTGAACAACGTCCAGCTTGTCGTCGGCCTTGAAGACGGTCTCGGTAGCGCTGCCGTTCAGCAGGCCCTTCAGCTTCATTTTGACCACGGCGGAGTTACGGCCGGATTTGTTGAATTCAGCCTTCTGAACCACCATCGGCTCGGTGCCGATCATGACTACGTTACCAGCGCGGATTTCCTGTGCGGTTTTCATGTAAAAAATTCCTGTTCGTGAAACGGACGGATAAAAACTGCCAGATTATATACGGCTTTCTAAAAATTTCACCAACCGTGTGACGAGATCCCCATCCCGGAGCAACTTCTGTGACCAGCTTCGCCCATGTTGCTGCCAAATGGCGCTATATCGGGGCCATTGGGCCCAAAGTTCGCCGCAATCTTCGCCACGGTTGAGAGCCAGATTAAAGCGGCGCAGCCATTGGCCGCACTCGGCGGGTAGATCGGATAAGTAGTGGTCAAGGAACTGCTCCAGCTTGACCAGATGGGCCTCCTCCTCCTGTTGGTAGATGTGCCAGAGGAAAGGACGAGCTGCCCACTGGGCCCGCACGAAGGAGTCCTCCCCACGCACCAGATTGAGATCGCAGGTCCACAGCAGTCGATCGTAGCCAGCCTGATCGGTCATCGGCAGCAGCTTGATGGTGAGGTTGCCCGAGTGGAGCAGATCCCCCGCTTTGGCTGCAGGGATGGCATCAGTCAGACCGGCACCGGTGAGCACATCGTTGAGAGAGCGCCCCAGCGGCAGCAGCAGGGTGACGGGCGTGGCGCTCTGGCACCAGCTCTCGACCAGACTCTTCAGCGCATCGCTCTCGTAGGTAAAGAGGCTGACCCGCAGCTCGTTCTCTTGTCTGGGCGGCAAACCGAGGCTGGCCCAGTAGTCTGCCAGTTCCGCTTCATCTTGTTGCCACTGCTCCCGTTCGGCGATGAGGTCGTGCTCGCACAAAAGGCCGCCGGTTTTAGCGGTAAAGCCCGGGAAGAAGAAGTATTTATTGAGGCTTTTATTGCCAACCCGCTGGGGCGAGGCGAGACCGTGGCAATCCTCGACCCAGCTCTCCGCCGAGAGGTACTCCAGATTGATCCAGCATGGGGATCTGGGTTGGCTCGCCATCAGCTCTATGAAGGGGGCGGGCAGCTCGCAGGCAAAGGCCTCGATCACTACCCTGGCCGGTGTCATGTCGCTCGGCAGGGTCTCATGCCAGTGCTGGATATAGATGCCCTCGACCCACTGGCCATCCTGCGCCGGGTCGAGCGCCGGACAGATGCGGGCGAAACTTGTCAGATCGTCCACCCAGAGCCGCACCTGAACCTCATTGCCATATGCCGCAATATTCCCCTCCCGTTTTAGCTGGCGGGCGAGTCGCCAGGTGACGCCGATGTCGCCGAAGTTGTCGACGACGCAGCAGAAGATGTCCCAGTCAAACGGGGGCAGGGGAGTTGTCATGGCTCGGGATCCCGGATGCAAAAAAACCGGTGCGCAGGGTAGCACACCGGTTGACTGGCTTCTAACCGTCAGCGCGTGACGGTCGCTGCGGCAGGTTACTCCTTGCCGTAGACGTTGTTCTCTTGCTCGCGTACCCGGATGAAGGTGGTGCGCTTGGTCAGCTCTTTCAGCTGGCTGGCGCCTACGTAGGTACAGGTGGAGCGCACGCCGCCCAGAATGTCGCGCACGGCGTTCTCGACCGGACCGCGGTAGGGCAGCAGTACGGTTTTACCCTCGGAGGCGCGGTATTCGGCGACGCCACCGGCGTGCTTGTCCATGGCGCTGGAGGAGCTCATGCCGTAGAACTTCATGAAGGGTTCGCCGTCTACATCGACGATCTCGCCACCGCACTCCTCGTGGGCTGCCAGCATGCCGCCCAGCATCACGAAGTCGGCGCCGCCGCCGAAGGCTTTGGCGACGTCGCCCGGGCAGGTGCAACCGCCGTCACCGACGATCTGGCCGCCGAGGCCGTGGGCCGCATCGGCACACTCGATGATGGCGGAGAGTTGCGGATAACCGACACCAGTCTTGACGCGAGTGGTGCAGACCGAGCCCGGGCCGATGCCGACCTTGACGATGTCGGCGCCGGAGAGGATCAGCTCTTCGACCATCTCGCCGGTCACCACGTTGCCCGCCAGAATGACGTGGTTGGGGCAGGCTTCACGAATTTTGCGCACGAACTCGACGAAGTGTTCGGAGTAGCCGTTGGCCACATCGACACAGATGAAGCGCAGCGCTTCGGACATGGCGAGGATCTGGCGGGTCTTGGCGAAATCTTCAGCCGAGGTGCCGGTGGAGACCATCACATGGCCCAGCAGCGCCGGATCGGTCTCGTTGACGAAAGCTTGCCACTGCTCAAGGCTGTAGTGCTTGTGTACCGCGGTCATCATCTCGAAACCGGCCAGCGTGCGCGCCATGGCGAAGCTGCCGACGGTATCCATGTTGGCGGCGATAACGGGTACGCCTTGCCATTGGGTTTGAGTGTGTTTGAAGGTGAACTGACGGGTCAGGCTTACTTGGGAACGACTCTTGAGAGTAGAGCGCTTGGGGCGGAACAGGACATCCTTGAAACCGAGCTTCAAGTCTTCTTCGATACGCATTACAAATTCCTTATTGAGCCTTGTTGAAAGTCACTTTTGCAGTGGCAAATTTTCGGCAGGCGCAAAAAAACCGGTGGTTTTCAGGCCCTCCGGTTTACAACAGTGTAGGCAAAAATCCCTTCAGAACAAGACTGATAATTTGTAAATCCTTGTGGTAGCCTTTGGCGTCACAACCTGAGGTTAACCACCAGTTTCATCCAGCACCGTTCGGTGCCTTGCTCTCCTTCGATACTCCCGCCCGCTTGGGCCGCCGTTCGGCCACTCTTTGTCGTCTCTCTCCTGACCCGCCAGATATTATCCAACTAACTGAAATAAATCGGATTGACCCACAATGGGACTGTGGTAGATCTGGGCGCAGGATTGACAAGGCAGGGCAGTAAAATGGGCAAGATGATGGTGGGGATCACCCTGATGCTGGCACTGTGTGGCAGTGCGCTGGCTGAGACCCCGACCAGCTATGGCTGGATCGAGAAGGGGCTTATTTTGCCTACCGGCGTGGCGGTGAAGATGAAGCTCGACACCGGGGCGCTCACCTCTTCCCTCGATGCACGCTCCATCACCAGATTCAAACGGGATGGCAAGCCCTGGGTGCGCTTCATGCTGGTGGTGACCGATACCGACAGCGGCAAACTGGTCAAGCAGCAGTTCGAGAGGCGGGTCGAGCGCAGCGTGACGGTACGTGGGGCGGGCGGCATGGAGCAGCGGCCAACGGTGACCATGTCCATCTGTCTGGGGGACAAGGTGTATGAGGAGTGGTTTACCCTGCGGGATCGCAGCAAGATGATCTATCCGGTGCTGCTGGGCCGCCGCTTGCTGGCGGAGCTGGGCCCGGTGGATGCCAGTCGAACCTTTACCGTGCAGCCAGATTGTCATTGAAAAAAACAGCCCGCATCGCGGGCTGTTTGCTTATCGCTTATCTTGCCGGAGGTTGCGGGAGCAGCACACTCACCTCCAGTCCTCCTTCCGGCCGGTTGTGGACATCGAGGTCGGCGCCGTGCAACTGGGCGATACGTGAAACGATGGCCATGCCGAGACCCACGCCATCCCCCTGCTGGGGATTGACTCGAAAGAAGCGTTCACACAGCCGGCTCAAGGCGTTGGTGGGGATGCCGGGGCCGTTGTCGCTCACATCCACCCTCACCCGGTTACCCTCTCGCAGTACCCGCACCCTGATCTCGCCCTCCGGCTGGGTATAGCGCAGCGCATTGTCGATCAGGTTGCTGAACAGCAGCTCGAGCAGGGTGGCCTGCCCCATCACCAGCTGCGGCACTTCACACTCCAGCGACAGCTGCTGATCCTTCTTGAGCGCGATGGGTGCCAGGGTCGCGAGGGTGCCTTGCAGCAGGTGTCCCACCTCCAGTTCGGTCAGTACCAGTCCCTGCTGGTTGTCGATACGGGCCTGGGTCAGCAGTTGGCGGATCAGCCGATCGCTGCGGTCGAGTGCCTGCAGCATTTTGTGCAAGGATTGCTGGCGGCTCTCTTCATCTTCGGCAGCCAGGGCATTTTCACTGTGGATCCGCAGCACCGCCAGCGGGGTGCGTAGCTCGTGGGCCGCCTCGTTGGTGAACTGCTTCTCCCGCTCTATGGTCTCTGCCAGCGCCTGCATCAGGCGGTTGATCTCGTTGGTGAGGGGGGTCAACTCCTGAGCGCTTATCTTGAGGCTGAGTGGGCTCAGGTTGGCGGGGTGGCGTTCGCTAATGGCCTGTGCCAGTTGGCGCAGTGGTGCCAGCCCGCGGGTGATGAGCCACCAGAGCAGGGCCAGCAGGAACGGCAGGGTGATCAGCAGCGGCAGCATGGTAAGGGTGGCCATCTTGCTGGCCAGTTCGCTGCGCTCGTCGTCCCGCTCGGCCACCACCAGCCAGGTCTGCTTCTGCTGGTTGTAGAGGGTGAAGGTGCGCCACTGATGTCCATCCTTCTCTACCGTGTTGAACCCGAGAGCCAGCTCAACCAGTGGCTGGGCCGGAGCGCTGGGGGCACGCAGCAGCAGGCCGCCCTTTTCATCGAGGAGCTGGAAGTAGAGGTTACGTTCGAACTCGTGGCCGTAGGGAGTGAGTTCCCGATCTTCGCCGGTCAGGTTGAGGCCGGGATCTTTTTGCCACTCGTCGGGATTTTGCGCCTCCCACTCCTGATAGACGGTGCCGTTGGCGGGCAGCTGCCCCTGCTGGGCCATATAGCGAGCCAGCAGCTGGTTGGTGATGCGCGCCGACTGGGCGAGGCGGGCATCAAACAGCTCCTCCATCTCGTGGCTTGCCTCCATGTAACCGATAAAGGCACTGATGGTGAGACTCAGGCTCACCAGCGTCAGGATACCGGTGAGCAGAAAGCGGCGAATGGAGCGGGGACGTTTCATCGTGCGGGTGTCCGGCTTGGCTGTTCGAGCTGGGGAATGATGTAGCCGACCCCGCGAATATTGCGGATGAGGTCGCTGTAGAACTTCTTGCGCAGATGGTGGATATGCACCTCTACCGCGTTGCTCTCGGCCCCTTCATCCCAGCCGTAGAGGCTCTGTTGCAGCTGATCCTTGCTCAGCACCCGGCCGCTCTGGCTGATCAGCTCCTGCAGCAATTTGTATTCGTGGGGGGTGAGTTTGACCGCTTCCCCCTGATAGGTGACCTGCTGGGATTCGGGATAGATAAGGATATCGCCATACTCCAGTACCGCCTGAGCCTGCCCCTTGCTGCGACGAACCAGGGCGCGCAGGCGGGCGTTGAGCTCCTGCAGGGCGAAGGGCTTGACCATGTAGTCGTCGGAGCCGGCATCAAGGCCGACCACCCGATCGTCCAGCGCATCGCGGGCGGTGAGGATCAGCACCGGCAACTGGTGGCCTTCACGCCGCAACTTGCGCAGCAGGCTGAGGCCATCGATGTCGGGCAGGTTGAGATCGAGGATCAGGGCGGCAAACTCGTCGCTCTTGAGGGCTGCCAGAGCGGGCAACCCCTGTTGCAGCCAGTCCACCGTGTAGCCGCTATGGCGCAGTGCATCCTGCATACCATCCCCCAGCATCACATCATCTTCCACCAGCAGGATCCGCATTCTTTTCTCCCTGTTTGTTGGGTGTCGCGATCTGGCTCAGCGCCAGGGCGTGCCGTGGCATAAACAACCCTGCCCACCAGTATGCAAGCTGGTGGGCAGAGTTTAAATAGTTCTTTGATCCATCAGGGTTTTATAGCTTGGCCAGCCGATCGCGGATCTCCATTCTGCGCCCTTCGTCGGCCACTTCGCGACCCGGGCGGGCCGGGGCGGCCAGCGCCTTGTCGAGGTAGGTTTTGGCCTCGGCCTTGCGACCCTGATCCAGCAGGAAGTCGCCATAGAAGAAGTTGGGGTCTATGCCATCCGGATTGATGGCCAGCGCCTGCTTGAGCAGCTGCTCTGCCTTTTCGTCATCGCCAAAGCCGACCGGCCAGCCGGGCACCTGATAGTAGAGGGAGCCCAGACTGGTGTAGGCAGAGCCGTCCAGCGCCTTGGGATCCTGTTTGAGCGCAAGCTCCAGCTTGGCCTTGGCCTCTTTCACCAGCCCCAGCGCTCCCAGCCCGCCCTTGGCGCCAGCCCAGGTGCTCTTGACGATGGCAGACCAGATCAGCAGATCGGCGCGAAAAGGCTCCTTGGCGCTGGCCGCTTCGGCTTGGGTGCTCAGGGTTCCGAGGCAGCTCTCTTTCGCCTTGCCGCTCTGTTGATACTGGCAGACGGCCCACTGTTGCTGGATGGGGACGAGGGCATCATCCGCGGCCATGACCGAGGAGGACCCCAGCAGGATGGCGATGGCACAAGAGGTCACTGATTGACGGAAAAAGTTCATATTAATGCTCCTTCTTGGTCGGGATCGGGCGGGACAAGGCTGGTTGTGGCGCACTGTTTGCGCCGGCATCAGCCGTCCCTGGCTGAAGATGACGGGCATAACGTTTGATGATCGGCAGCTGTCTGGCCAGCGCCTTGTCGACAATGCCGGGCAGCAGGGCGTTGAGCCGCACGAACAGTTTTTCCGGCCAGCCGAGCCAGCTGCGGCGGGTTTCGTTGCACAGGGCGATGACCGCCTCTTCGGCCACCTCCTGCGGGCTGTCGGTCTGGGTGCCGAGCGCTGCATTCATCTCGTAAGCCGCTTCGGAATTGAGTTTGGTGCGGGTGGCGCGGGGGGCAAAGTGCAGCACCTTGATGCCGCTCCCCTCCAGCTCCCGTCCCAGCGCTTCGCTAAAGCCGCGCAGGGCAAATTTGCTGGCGCAGTAGACGCTGTAACCGGGGTAGCCGATGCTGCCCAGGCTCGAGCCCATGTTCATGATGATCCCCGGCTTGCGCATGGTTGGCAGCAGGGCACGGGTGAGCTGGATGGGCGCCTCGATATTGAGCAGCAGTTGGCGCTCCACCTGCTCGAAGCTCTGATCTTCCAGCCAGGCAAACTGGTTGCAGCCAGCGTTGTTGATCAGGATGTCGATCCCGTCCTCCAGCGCAGGGTGTTGCAACAGCTTGGCCCGCTCCTGCGCAGAGCCGAGGTCGGCGAGCACCACCTGATGGCGCTCGGGATGAGGCAGTGACTTGCACAGTCGCTCCAGTGCGGGGCCGCGACGACCGTGCAGCAGCAGGTGGGCCCCCTGGGCCGCCAGCTCCTGCGCCAGTTCTTCACCTATGCCACCGCTGGCGCCGGTGAGCAGCACGAGTTTCCCTTCAAGGTTCATGGTATGGATTCCCTTTTTGCTGTCTGCTGCCGATTTACACAGTGGCGGTGAGGTTGTAGAGCATCTCGCCATAAAGGCGGTAGACCACCTTGGCCCCGTGGATGATGGCCGCCTGATCCGCCGGACTTTCGACCCGATCCATCAGGGATTCAAAGAACTTGAGGTGCTCCTGATCCAGGGCGCCGTGGGAACTGAGGTAGCTCATCGCCTGGGGTGGCAGGCCGAGACCCTTTTTCAGCTGGTCGGCGACGGTGAGGGCGATGGCCACGCTGGTGCCTTCCAGTACCTGCACCATGCCGAAGAAGCCCATGGGGTTGCCACGCTGGATCTGGTCGTAGAGGAAGGCCACCATCAGCTCGATGGGCAGCCCGGGCTGGCCGTGGCGCACCGCCTCGGCATCACCGCCACAGGCGCGGATATCGTTGAGGATCCACTCCTGATGGCTATACTCCTCGTCGATGTACTCGGCAATGGCGCCGCGCACCCACTCGTACTCCTGACCCAGCTTGCCGCCGGTTGCCATCAGCAGTGGAACTGTGTGGCGCACGTGGTAGTAAGCCTGCGCCAGAAAGGCGAGATAGGTGTCACGGCTGATATCGCCACGGCGACAGGCTTCGATGATGGGGGCGTTGAACAGATGCTCACGCTCCTGAGCAGTGGCTTGTTGCAGAGTCTGGTAGAAGCTCATGACGATTCTCCTGTAAGGCATTGGCTGATTTGCCGGGAAAAGTGTTGGTAAATCTCGTTGCGACGTGGGCGCCCGTTGGCGGTCAGCAGGCCGGGATGTTGATCCAGCGCCACCGGCAACCAGTGGTGCAGCCGGGCATAATCGGGCAGCCGCTGGTTCAGACCTGCGATCTGGCGGGGCAGATCCGCCTCTTTGCCCGGCAGGGGCTGGATCAGCGCCACGTTGGCAGGCTGACCATCGCCAAACACCACGATGCGGGCGATGGCGGGGCAGAGTTGGGCCTCGGCCTCCACCCACTCTGGCGAGAAGTTGCGGCCAAAGGCGGTGATCTGGACATTCTTCTTGCGACCGGTGATATGGAGGTAGCCCTCATCATCGAGATGACCCAGATCGCCGGTGGCGATCTGTTTGGGAGTTGGTTCGTTGCTGCCGAGATAGCCAAGCATGGCACTGCCGCTTACCATAATTTCGCCGTCGCTGGCGATGGTGACCTGACAGTGGGGCAGAGGGCGGCCGACGCTGCCGGGCTTGTCAGCATCCGGGCTGTTGAGCGCCACCACGGAGCCACACTCCGAGAGGCCATAACCTTCGTATACCGGCAGTCCGAGCTGGCGGGCATGTTTGATCAGGTCGGGGGCCACCTTGCCGCCACCGACGGCAATAAAGCGCAGGCTCTTGAGCTGCTGGGCCAGCGTCGGTGTGCTGGTGCAGAGCGCCAACAGCAGGCGCAGCAGTTCGGGCACCAGCACCAGACTGTGGGTCGACCAGCGCAACAGGGCCTCCCCCAGCATGGCCGCATTGAGCGAACTGGAACCGGTGAAACCGAGCTCCCCGAGGGACGGAATGCGGCTGCAGGCGCCGGTCAGCAGCGGCACATAGAGGCCGGTGATGTTCTCAAGCAGGGTCGCCAGCGGCAGCAGGGTCAGGTGTTTTTCCACCTTGGCTGGCGCGACCCGCTCGGCCAGCGCATGGCTCACCGCCATCATCTGGGTCAGTGACAGGCAGACGCCCTTGGGCTGGCCCGTGGTACCGGAGGTGTAGGTGATCTTGGCGGTGCCCTTGGGCAGCGCCGGTCGATTGGTCGGGGTATGGCGCCATAATGGCAGCTCGCCGGTGATCAGCGAGAGCGGCTCGGCGGCATGCCACCCCTGATGATGTGGGCCCACCAGCGCATCGGCGCCGCTGCTCTCCAGCAACCAGGCCTGCTGGGCCTGACTGAAGAAGTGGGGCACCGGAATGACCACGATATCGGCGCGGGTGCAGGCGAGATCCAGCAGCGCCCAGGGCAGGCCGTTGTCAAGTTGCAGCGCCAGACGGCTGATGTCGAGCTGTTGCAGCTGGCTGGCCAGACGCTGGATCTGTTGCCACAGGGTCTGGTAATCGAGCCGCTGCTGGCTGCTCAGCAGCGCAGGGGATTGCGGATTCTCGCGGGCATGTTTGGCGATGGCGTCGAACAGGCTCATTGAGCGCACCTTTTTTGATGGGGCTGGTTATCACTGCTCTTGCTGGCACCCTCAAACAGGGTCGGCATGGGGGCCAGCAGATTGAGCAGCAGGCTGCTCTGGGCCAGCACCTCGCGCCCCTGATTGATGTCACCCACCATCACCTTGGGTTGGCAGCGGTAGTACTCACCCCAGGCATCGGCGTCGGCTCCCACCTGATAGGCCTGGGCGGGGGCCAGCTCCACCGGATTGAGTTGCAGGCGGGCAAAGCTGTTGCGCAGCTTGGCTGTGCCGGTAAAGACCACGTAGTCGAGGGCGTTCTCACATAGCAGACGACACAGGGCCGCGAACATCAGGCGGGCATTGCCCGGTTCGCTGCAGGCCAGATTGCCCACTTCGATAATGCGGTTGCGTGCCGGATAGACCCCGAGGCGGGTATTGATGGCGGCCTCGATGGGTTGCTCCAGATACTGTTCCAGATAGAGAGGCCCCTCACTGGTATGATTGAGACCACAGGCGCCGACCAGCGTCCCGTCCGCCCGATAGAGCCCCAGTAGACAGGGGAGGAAATGGGGGATGCGGGCGTTGAATTCGAGGGTGTAGGCGGCCTGGATATAGGTTTGCAGCGCCATGACCTGCTGCGGGGACTTGGCTAGCAGCAATCGGTAGGGGGCCTGGATCTCGATGGTCATGGGTGACTCCTTCTCTTGCGATGGTTTGAGAGTAAAAGGGCAAACTTAAGAAACCCTTAAGGAGCAAAAAAAGTTGTCAGCGACGCGACGGGCAGGCAATCTGCGCCGCTGTTATCCAACAGGAAGCCCCCAAGAGGAACCGCCATGTCATCCACCGTCAGCTGCCCCCTGTGTGCCAGCCATCGCAGTTATCCCCTGCCGGTGGCGGGCAAGCGCTATCATCGCTGCCTCGCGTGCGAGCTGGTCTGGCTGGATCAGGCGGATCATCTGGATGAGGCGGCGGAGAAGGCGGTCTATGACGGTCATGACAACTGGGTGGATGATCCCCGTTATCGCACCTTTCTGATGCGGGCATTTGGCGAGGTATTGAGCCGGGTGCCAACCCCAGCCAGTGGCCTCGATTTTGGCTGCGGTCCTGGCCCAGCGCTGGTGGCGATGGGGCGTGAGGCGGGTTACCAGATGGCGGGGTATGACAAGTTCTATGCCGACTTTCCCGAGTTGCTGACGCGTCAGTATGACTTCATCACCAGTACCGAGGTGATTGAGCATATCGCCGAGCCGCGCACGGTGCTGGCGCAGTTGTGGGATAGCCTCAAGCCCGGTGGCCTGCTGGTGCTGCAGACCCAGCGGGTGCTCAGTGACGAGCGGTTTAAAAACTGGCGCTATCGCCACGACCCGACCCACATCGTCTTCTTTTCCGAGGCGTCGTTTCGGGTGCTGGCCGCTCGCTGGCAGGCCGAGCTCAGCTTCCCCCACGCCGATGTGGCGGTATTGCAGAAAGGCACGCCCTGAGGCGTGCCTTCGTCTGTTACTCGGCTGTTTCTTGCTCGGCTCTCGGTTACTCCTTGTAGCCCTTGTCCTGCCACTGGTAGTACATCAGGGCAGATTTGACGCCGATTGACTTGAACGGCTCTGGTGGCAGCCACATCGGCAGACTCTGCGCCGCGTGGTTGAACCAGGGGTGATCCTTGCCCTGATAGAGGCTGGCCACGATGTCGCCAAACAGGAAGGAGAGGTTGATGCCGTGGCCGTTGTAGCCGAGGGCGTAGTAGATGTTCTTGTGATCCCCCATTACCCCCACCGCTTCAGTGCTGTCGCCGGTCATGCCGAGTACCCCGTCCCACACCTGCTCAAATTTGATCCCCTTGAGGGCCGGATAGAGGGTCACCAGCTCGGTCATCATCATCTCGCTGACACGGTTGAGATCGCCCTTGTAGTTGAGGCCGTCGTTGAAGACGTACTCGGCATTGCCGCCACCGATGACGATGCGGTTATCCGGGGTCAACACCAGATGGAACAGGATGTTGCGGGTGTCGTAGTAGGGCACCCGACTCTGCCACTGGATGGCGGCCAGCTGCTTTTTGGTGAGCGGCTCGGTGACGGCGCTCTGGGCGTGTACCGGAAATACTCGCCCGCTGAAGTAGCCAAGTTTTGAGGTATAGCCGTTGGTCGCCAGCACTATGCTGTCGGCGGTCACCTTGTACTTGTCGGCCACATTGAGCTCGATCTGCTTGCCCTCCTTGATCCCCAGCACCGGGCTCTGCTCATAGATGGTGACGCCCGCCTGCTCCACCGCCTTGCGCAGGGCATTGACCAGTTTCATGGCGTGAACCTGACCGCCATTGGGGTCGTAGACCGCCCCCACGTAGCGGTCGGTGCCGAGTTTTTCCTCTGTGGTATCGGCGTTCCAGTACTGGAGCGGGATGCCGAGGCGATTGGCGGTTTTCACATAGTCGCGGTACTCGGCGATATCCTCCTCATCGAGGATCGCCTCCACATAGCCATCGAGCTTGAGGTCGGCCTCGACGCCGGTTGAGGCGACCAGCGCCTGCAGCTTGCGCATGCTGGCGACGGTGAGATCGTAGTGGCGCTTGCTCGCTTCCCCCTCCTCGTAGAGATCCATCACCTCGGAGCCCGGCAATACCATGCCGCCGTTGCGGCCCGAGGCGCCGCTGCCCACCTGCTTGGCCTCGAAGATGGCGATCTTGAGCGACGGATTGGCCTTGGCCAGATGCCAGGCACTGGAGAGGCCGCTGTAGCCACCACCTATGATGGCGATATCCACCGTCATGTCTTGCGCCAGCGGGGCACTCTCCTCTGCCGGTTTCTCCTTGAACCAGTAGCTGGTGTTGGGCTCAAAGTCGCTCATCTTGGGGCCGCAGGCGGCGAGGAAAAAACAGCTGATGCACATGGTCAACGCTCGTTGGCAAAGGGTGGTCGGATTCATCTTCTACTCCGGTTACAGATACAAAATGTCAAATCATTTCATCGGGTTGGGCGGTATTGACCCGGCGGCCTATGTCTCGCAGCCGGGCCAGCTGATCGGCAAGACCGGGCCCCTCATCCAGGCTGGTAACAAAGTTCCAGAGGTAGGTCATCACAGCATAGACATGGCCTGCCGAGACCTGGGGCTGGGCCATCAGCATGGTGATGGCCAGCAGGAACAGCAGGGAGGCGCTGATGCCGACCGCCAGAAAGGCGAGTGCCTCCCGATCCGAAATCCGGATACGGAGCCAGGCCAGCGCGCGGTAGTGGCGGGAGAGGCTGGCTGATTGGGCATGAGTGACCAGTTTGACTTCGTGTTCCAGCCGATCGTTGAGCCGCTCGTGCAGCAGCTGGTTTTTGCGCGAAAAGCCGGGCAGCAGCAGGCCGAACAGCAGCAATACCCCCATGCAGGCGATGCCGACCCAGAACTCGATCACCATCAGCATCACGGCCGCCCCGACGATGGAGATCAGGCTGGTGGCCATGATCGGGATATGTTTCTCGAAGAAGTCGACAAACTCCCGCGCCAGGGTGACCCGCGCCACTATGGTAGATTGCCCCTCCTGCTGCTGGCGTTGTGTCAGGATCACCGGCACCGCCAGTGCCGCATAGATATGGGTAAAGGCGCGGGTGTCGACCGCCCGGCGCAGGGCGCCGATGAGCCAGAACAGCAGCACGATCAGGGCGTAGCTTGAAGCCTGCCACCACTGGCCCTTGACGATGGCGTCGATGGCAAAGCCGGCGAACAGGGGATAGACCACCAGCAGGATGTTTTCGAGGGTCACCAGCGAGAAGGTGCCCGCCAGCTTGAGGGGATTGGCCCGCGCAATCGCCCCCAGCGAACGACCGGCCGAGTGTGGCAACGGCGTGGCCTGCTCGTCGCAACTGGCTGCCGAAGTGGTTGGTGTTGTCATGGGTTATCTCCTAAGATGTCGGAAACGCTAAGTTTGAGCGAGTGCTCAAAGTTTGTTTGAGCGACTGCTCAAAGTCAAGCAGAACGATGGATATCGCAGGAGGTCAGATGGCACGCCCATCAGCAGAACAGCGCAAAGAGATGATCATCGAGGCCGTACTGGCCCTGTTTCGAGAGAAGGGGATGGCGGCATCGTCAACCCGTGATATTGCCGAGCGCACCGGTCTGGCGCGCAGCCACGTCTACCACTACTTCAAGGATTGGAAGGAGCTCTGCCTCTGCGCCGTGGAGCGTTTCACCTATCAGGAGATCGCCGAGCAGCGGGAGTGGCTATTGCCGCTGCCGGCCCGCGAAGCGTTGCCGCTCTTTGTGCGGGACAACCTGCCGACCAGTCAGGATGCCTCCTGGGCCATCTACCTTGATGCCTGGAACGAGTCACTGCGCGACCCTGTGTTTGCCGAGAGCTACCGCAAAATCATTTTGGCGTGGCGCGAGGTGTTGGATCTGATCCTGCAAAAGGGGATCGACAGCGGCGAGTTTGTGGCGGGCGATGCCCGGCGACTGGCGCGCCAGATCACCTCCCTCATCAACGGCTATGCCGATGACCTGATTCTGGAGCCGACCCCCGAGACGGTAGAGGCCACTTATCAAGAGATCATGCTGGTGGTCAATCAGCTGGTCTTGCCCCCGGCCCACTCATAGCGGCGCAGGTACACAAGGGGGGAGGCATGCCAGCGTGGTGCCTCCCCCGGTTTTGTTGGCTATCCGCCGGGCGCGCGATGGTCAGATACCAGGGAGCGGTTGTTGATGTCGATTACCCATTTGTCACTGCAAGATGCCCGTCATCTGCAACTGGCGGCGCAGGGGCTGCTTGCCCCCCGTCGCAGCAAGGCGACCCCGGCTGATCTGCTGGCCACCATTCGCCGTATGGCGCTGCTGCAGATCGATACCATCTCGGTGGTGGCGCGCAGCCCATATCTGGTGCTCTTTAGCCGCCTTGGCCAGTACGAACCGCGTTGGCTGGAGCAGTTGCTGGCCGACGGCGAGATCTTCGAATATTGGGCCCACGAGGCCTGCTTTGTGCCCCGCGAGGATTACCGGCTGTTGCGCCATCGGATGCTCGACCCCGTCGCCATGGGGTGGAAGTTTTCGGCCAACTGGCTCGTTACCCATCAGCAGGAGATCGGTCAGCTGATCGAGCGTATTCGTCAGCACGGCCCGGTGCGGGCGGCTGACTTTGAACGCACAACCGGCAAGGGCAATGGCTGGTGGGACTGGAAACCGGAGAAGCGCCATCTCGAGGTGTTATTTACCAGCGGTCAGCTGATGGTACGGGAGCGGCGCAACTTTCAGCGGGTCTATGACCTGGCCGAGCGGGTTATCCCCGAGTGGAGCGACCAGCGGGATCTGCCGAGCGTCGAGCAGGCGCAGCAGGATATGGTGCGCGCCAGCTGCCGGGCGCTGGGGCTGGTCAAAACTGGCTGGGTGGCGGATTACTACCGGCTGCGGCGCGGCAAATATGACGCCCTGCTCCATCAGCTGGCGGACGAGGGGGAGCTGTTGCCGGTACGGGTGGAGGGGTGGCAGCACGGCGCTTTTGTGCACGCCTCGCTGGCCGATGAGCTGGTGCAGGCAGAGGAAGGCCATCTCAAGGCAACCCATACCACCGTCTTGTCGCCGTTCGATCCGCTGGTATGGGATCGCAAACGGGCCAGTGAGTTGTTCAACTTTGACTATCGTATCGAGTGCTATACCCCGGCCCCCAAGCGTCAGTACGGTTACTTCGTGTTGCCCTTGCTGCATCGTGGCAAGCTGGTGGGCAGGATGGATGCCAAGGCCCATCGCCAGCAGGGGATCTTCGAGATCAAGAGCCTCTATCTGGAAGCCGGTGTGAGAGTGACCCGCACGCTTGCACAGGATCTGGCGAAAGCCCTGCAAAAGCTGGCTGACTGGCACCAGACGCCGCAGCTTCGTTATGGTGCCATTCCGGCCAATTTGCTGGCGTTATGGCATGAAAGCTCCCCTGCAAAGTGAGCAAAATCCCTTCTGGGCTAAGCTGCAAGAGGGATCAACAGTCCGGGAGCGGGAGATGAAACGAGTGGCAACATGGTGGGCGGGATTGGCGATGGCCATCTTGTCCCCCGCGCTATGGGGGCAAGAGCCGCCAGTGAAGATCTGTCTGGGGGAGGGCAACGAGTGGGCCCCCTTTACCTACTGGGAGCGCAAGGACGGGGTGCCCGATACCAGCCGCCTGACCGGTTCGGCGACAACGCTGGTGCTCGATGCCCTGCAACAGAGCGGGCTCTCGCACCAGATCCGCTATCTGCCCTGGGCGCGGGTGCAGCAGGAGCTGGCGGATTATCGCCAGAATGGTCTGTGCGAGCTGACCTGGGATGCCAGCTACAAGCCGGAGCGGGCCGAGTTTGCCTTCTACAGCGTCCCCCTATATTACACTCATCTCGGTTTCTTCTATCTCAAGCGCCGCTACCCCGAACCGCCGGATCTGCAGACGGTCAATCGTTCCCGGGTGTGCGGGGTGATTGGCTACAACTATACCCCCTACGGGCTTGCGCAGGAGCCACGCCGGGTCAAGCAGTTGCAGCAGGCGCTCGATATGCTGGAACGGGATCGCTGCGACTTTCTGCCAAGTGAAATCGAACCTCTGGTGGCTGGCATCAGCCTTGGCATCTACCGCAGCGAGAGCGGGTTGCTCAATCTCGCCCTGCCCAGCCGCAAGGGATTCTATCTGCTGGTGAGCAAGGGCTCCCCCCGCGGTCACCAGCTGGTGAACATCCTCAATCAGTCGCTGGTGGCATTTCAGGAAGGGGGGCATACGGATGAGGTGATGCGCCGCTTCTTGCCGCCAATGGAGTAATAGCGAAGGGTTGCTGTCATTCAGGGGGAGCAGATAAACAGAGGGCACCGCCGGTGCAAACCGGCTGGCCCTTTTTTACGTGAGAGGCTGTCAGGCCGCCAGACGGGTCAGTACCTTCACCAGCAACTCGATGCGCGGGGCAATGCTGACCAGATCCAGATACTCCTCGTCACTGTGGAAACCTGCACCGATAGGGCCCAGACCATCCAGAGTGGGGATACCGAGGGCGGCGGTCAGGTTGGCATCGGAGCCGCCCCCCACCTCTTGCCAGCTGATCGGCAGCCCCAGTTCGGCGCCACACTCCTCCACCAGTTGCATCAGTGCCTGGGTGCCCTCTGACGGCACCATGGCCGGTTTGTGGGCCTCGCGGGTCAGCTGGATGGTGACGCCGTCGAGATGGGGACGATCGGCCAGGGTCAGCAGATGATCGTCGATCTGGTGGTACTCCTGATTGTCCCAGAAGCGGACGTCTACCACGGCGCTGGCATGTGCCGGCACTATGTTGGCGCCATTGCCCCCCTCGACAATGCCGATGTTGAGGGTGGTGCCGCTCTCGAAGTTGGTCAGGGCGTTGATGGCCAGGATCCAGTGGCCCAGCTCGGTGATGGCGCTGCGCCCCTTCTGCGGTTCGTTGCCCGCGTGGGCTGCCTTGCCGGTGAAGTCGATGCGATAACGGGCCATCCCCTTGCGCGCCTTGACCAGCGAGCCATCGGCGCGGGCAGCTTCGGCCACCAGCACCTGTTTCGCCTGTTTGGCCACCGTTGCCAGCCAGTCGCTGGAGTGGAGGGAGCCAATCTCCTCATCCGGGTTCATGCAGACGCAGATGCTCAGGCGATCGCGCACCTCGCGGGGGAGTTCACGCAGCGCATAGACGATGTTGAGCAGGCCGGATTTCATGTCGGAGACACCGGGACCGTAAGCGCGCTCACCATCGATGCTCATCGGGCGGGCGGCGGCGGTGCCGAGCGGGAAGACGGTATCCATATGACCGATCAGCATCACATCGATCTGCGCCGCATCAGGCTGGTTGCGGATCTCCAGCCCCACCCCGGCGGCGCCGCAGTCGACCCGCTTGATCTGCCAGCCGCCCATCGCCTCATATTTGGCGGCCATCAGGTCGGCCACTGCCGCAATGCCCGGCTGGTGCAGGGATCCGCAATCCAGATTGATCAGCGGGGCCAGTTCGGTCAGGTATTGATCCAGAGAAAAAGTCATTGCTTGCTCCACTATCAGGTTCGGGTCAGAGAAGGATGTTCATCACCAACATGGCGCCGAAGGCGTTGAGTACCGAGATGGCGACCATGATGGGGATATAACGCCCTTCGGTGCCGATACAGCCGAGGATGCGGCCCATGTACTGCACCTGGGAGCCCATCAGGTAGATGGCTGGCGCCAGAATGGCGATGTGGGTGCCGTTGAGGATCCCCTGATCGAACAGGGTGATGACCACACCGACCGCGCCCCCCATCGACATCCAGGCGCCGATCAGCACGGCTGCCGCCTCACCGGGCAGACCGAAGATGGCCATGACGGGGGAGAAGATGGCGCCCATGGCATCCAGCGCGCCGGTGATCTGCAGCGCCTTGATGATGACGAAGGCCATCAGTACGTTGGGTACGGTGGAGGTGGTGGCGATGACCCAGCCCTTCTTGGCCCCTTCGACGAATATATCGGTGACGATGGGTTTCTTGATGTTGGCCTGGCTCATTTGGCTTGCTCCTGAGTGTTGAGGGTCTGCTGGGTGTTGTTATCGGTCTGCTTGTCTTCGCTCATATTGAGGTAGACCCGGAACAGGTTGGCCCCGACAAATTTGAAGGCGAACATCACGATGACAGCCAGACCGATGGAGGAGCTGACCGCCGGGCTGCCATCTGCCAGTGTCAGGGTGAACAGCACGGCGCCGGAGGAGAAGAAGTTGACGATGGTGGCACCAGCGGAGAACTGGAACATGGTGAACACGTCGGTTTCACGCTTGGTGATGAGCCCTTCATCCTTGAGCTGACGAGTCATGGCGGCACCGGCATCGGTACTCTGCAGGGAGGCGATAAGGGCGAGGCCGGTGTTGCCCGGGATCCCCATCAGCGGACGCAGCAGCGGGGTCAGTAACTTGCGGGCCGCTTCCAGCGCGCCGTAGTGCTCCAGCACATTGATCATGCCGAGGGCAAACATCACGGTGGGGATCAGGGTCAGGGCAAACAAAAAGCCATCGCGAGCGCCGTTGCCCCCTTTGCCGCGCATGTCGGTCATGGCGGTCTTTATGCCGTCACCATTCTCGCTGACGCTCTGGACCATGGTACCGAACGAACCGTTCAGCGTGGTGAAATCGAATACCCCGTACCACTCGCCGGATTGCAACAGTCCGGAGAAGAAGACCACGGCGAAGGCCAGTGCCAGGTAACTGCCTATGCTCACCGAGCGTGTTTTGTCTGTCATTAGCTAGCTCCATATGAATAATTATTTAATCTGAATAATTATAATTGATATAGATGTCACTAAATTGATGGTGGTCAAAATGGTTTGCTGCAAATGACGAATGTATTGGGGTTATGTGACTGTGATCGCCATATGCTTGGACGATAATCTGGTTTTCATCGAATTGTTTGAGTGAATAAAAAGCAGGGGCGGGATAGCGTGGCAATAAAAAACCGGGCACTTGGCCCGGTTTGGTCAATCAGTCAGATGTGATTACTGGAGTACCAGCACCATCAGCAGGCCGACGGTAATGGCAGATACCAGGAAGGCAAAGCCATAGAACACATAGTGGTGCAGCTTGGTGGTGTGGATCCCCAGATCGTGCAGACCGTGGTAGATACGGTGCATGCCGTGCCAGACTGGCAGGGCGATGATCACCAGCAGGATGCAGGCACCCCACCAGGAGCTGGCGAACGCGTGCACGCGGTCATAGCTCATAGTTTCCACGTCCATGATGCCCATGGGCACCAGCAGACCGGTGATGAGGACAATGACCGGCAGCAGCATGGCAACGACCATGCCACCCGCACCAAACAGACCCCAGTAAATTGGTTCGTCAGAACGTCTCATTGTTTTCTCCTCAGGCCACGATGATCAGGACAAGCAGGGACACCACCGCCAGCGCCACATACTGGGCGAGAACGATCGGCTTCTCCGGTACCAGGTCTTCACCACGGAAGATACGCATGGCTTTCGGCGCCAGGGCGAACCAGGTTTTGGCATGGAACAGGCACGCCGCCAGAGCGACGACATGGAACAGGATGGCGATCGGGCTTTGCAGGGATTCCAGCCAGCCGTTGAACGCTTCCTGACCCTGAACCAGGCGCATCAGGCCCCACATCAGCACAACGGCGTAGATGGAGACGAAGATACTGGTGCCTTCACGGATCATGTAACCGGTGTAGAAGGCGTTCTTCAGCCACCAGTCTTTCTTCATTTCGCGGACGTAAGGTTTACGTTTGCTATCAGTGTTGTTCATGGTCTCAATCCTGCTCTCAATCTGGCTTGAACATGGCGATCATGTAGTCCTTGGCGCTTTCGACCTTGCCAAGCTGGATGGCCGCCGCCGGATCGACGCCTTTCGGGCACACTTCGGAGCAGTAGCCCACGAAGGTACAGCCCCAGACGCCTTCGTCCTGGCTGATGATGCGCATACGCTCTTTGGCGCCGGCATCACGGTTGTCGACGTTGTAGCGATAGGCCAGAGCCAGTGCCGCCGGACCGGTGAACTTCTTGTTGATGCCGTACTGCGGGCAGGCTGCGTAGCAGAGACCACAGTTGATGCACTGGGAGAACTGCTTGTACTGCGCCATCTGGGCCGGAGTCTGGATGTACTCGCCATCACACAGGCTGCGCGGCTCGCTCGGGATGATGTACGGCTTGATGCTCTCCAGCTTCTCGATGAAGTCGGACATGTCGACCACCAGATCGCGCTCGATCGGGAAGTTGTTGAGCGGCTCGACGGTCATCTTGCCCGGCAGATAGTCGCGCAGGAACGCCTTGCAACCCAGCTTGGGCACACCGTTGACCATCATGCCGCAAGAGCCGCAGATCGCCATCCGGCAGGACCAGCGGAAGCTCAGGGTAGAGTCCAGGTGATCCTTGATGTACTGCAGGGCGTCCAGCAGAGACATCTCTCTCTGGTATGGCACCTGGAAGGTTTGCATCCAGGGCTCGTTATCCTGTTCCGGACGGTAGCGCAGGATCTCAATTTCAATCATCTCAGCCATTCTTCTTAGCCTCGTCTTGTTTCTCACCCTCGGAGCCGTACACGCGTTTTGCCGGCTGGGACTTAGTGATCTTCACATCGGAGTAATCGATGGAGGGCGTTTCGCCATTTTTGTAGAACGAGAGCGTGTGCTTGAGGAAGTTCACGTCATCGCGCTCTTCGTAACCATCCAGACGCTGGTGGGAACCGCGGGACTCTTTACGATTGATGGCGGAGTGCGCCATGGCTTCAGCCACGTCCAGCATGTAACCCAGTTCGATGGCGTACAGCAGATCGGTGTTGAAGACAGAGGACTTGTCGTTGATCTTGACCTTCTTGTAACGGGCTTTCAGCTCGTTGATCTTGTCGATGGTGCCCTGCATCAGCTCTTCGGTACGGTAGATACCGACGCCGGCTTCCATGGACATGCCCAGCTCGTTGCGGATATCGGCCGGGTTTTCGGTACCGTCTATGTCCATCAGGGAGAGGTGCTGCTTGATGAGCGCCTCGGCCTTGGCGGCCAGCGCTTCGGTGTTGCCATGCTTCTGAGTCTTGGCAAATTCACCTGCCTGCTCACCGGCCAGCTTGCCGAATACCACGATCTCGGACAGGGAGTTGGAACCCAGACGGTTGGCACCGTGCAGACCGACGGAGGCACATTCGCCCGCGGCGTAGAGGCCGGGCAGACGGGTGGCACACTTGTTGTCAGTCTCGATACCACCCATGGTGTAGTGGGCAGTCGGACGTACCGGGATAGGCTCTTTGGCCGGATCCACGTTGACGTAGGCTTTGGCCAGTTCGCAGATGAACGGCAGACGCTCTTTCAGGTACTTCTCGCCAAGGTGACGCAGGTCGAGGTGAACCACATCGCCCATCGGGCCCTGAATGACGCGGCCTTTCTGCTGCTCTTGCCAGAATGCCTGGGAAACGCGGTCGCGCGGACCCAGCTCCATGTATTTGCTCTTCGGCTGGCCGATCGGGGTTTCCGGGCCCAAGCCGTAGTCTTGCAGGTAGCGGTAGCCATCCTTGTTCAGCAGGACGCCACCCTCACCACGACAACCTTCGGTCATCAGGATGCCGGTGCCCGGCAGACCGGTCGGGTGATACTGGACGAACTCCATATCACGCAGCGGTACGCCGTGACGGTAGGCCAGTGCCATGCCGTCGCCGGTGACGATGCCACCGTTGGTGTTGTAGCGATAGACACGGCCAGCGCCGCCGGTTGCCACAATCACGGATTTGGCCTGGATGAAGCGGGTGATACCGTTCTGGATGTCGAAGGTCAGTACGCCCTGAACGCGGCCGTCGTCCACGATCAGATCAAGACAGAAATGCTCGTCGAAGCGCTTGATGCTCGGGTATTTGACGGAGGTCTGGAACAGGGTGTGCAGAATATGGAAACCGGACTTGTCTGCGGCGAACCAGGTACGGGGAACCTTCATGCCACCAAACGGACGCACGTTGGCTTTGCCATCCGGCTTGCGGCTCCAGGGGCAACCCCAGTGCTCCAGCTGGATCATCTCTTTGGTCGCGTTGTTGACGAAGTATTCCACTACGTCCTGCTCGCACAGCCAGTCACCACCGGAGACGGTGTCGTTGAAGTGGTTTTCGAGGGAGTCGTCATCACGGACGACACCGGCGGCGCCGCCTTCGGCAGCAACCGTGTGGCTGCGCATCGGGTAAACCTTGGAAATCAGGGCGATGTCCAGGTCTGGCTGTGATTCGGCTATAGCGATAGCGGCGCGTAAGCCGGTACCGCCAGCACCGATGATGGCCACATCGGTCTTGATAATATCCACATCTGCCTCCTTAGGGATAGATTTGCTGGGCACGATTTTGCTCTATGAAAAAAATTCAGGCTTGATGCAAGTCAAACTGCTAGGTTTTATTCCCTTTTTATTGGTTATTTTTCTATAAAACACCCAAATCCCTGGATGAAAATGTCGTTATTATCGTCATTTTTTGGTGTTGCTGAGCAGTTGAACACCTAGCTACGAGTACTTTAACTTCTGGATTGTACGTAGTTTTCTTTCAATAAAATGCGAATCACCTCTCTTTTTAGGTACTCGCGAAAAAAATTTTAAGTTTTTTATTGTAATTTTTTAATGAGAATTATTGGCATTTATCTATTCGGATAGAAATAGGTAATCCGAAGTGCGGCGGTGACCACGGCGGTGATCTGATAACTCCAGACGAATTACAAGGATTTCAAGGCGGGGTATTTGGCGGGTAATGTGAGATTACTCACTGAAAATTAAGCGCTATTTAGAAAAATAAAAGGGGCCTGTACGGCCCCTTTTGCTCATGCTCAAATGCGGAACATGCCGACCTGATTGCTCAGTTCACCCGAAATATTTTTAAGTTGTTCAGAGAGATGGCGTGAGCTGTCTGCATCCACTGCCAGTTCGTCCGAGACATCTTTCACTGCCTGAATGTTGCGACTTACTTCGTCGGTGACGGCCCGCTGCTCTTCAGCCGCGCTGGAGATCTGGGTCGCCATGTCGGAGATCTGGTTGATCGAGGTGGTGATCTGCTCCAGCGCATGGGTGGCGTTGTTGGCGTCATCCACGCTGTTCTGGGCCAGCAGCTGGCCTTCGTGCATGGTGCTGACCGCTCCCTGGGTATTGCGTTGCAGGGTTTCGATCATATTGCGGATCTCGACGGTGGAGCTGTGGGTACGCTGTGACAAGACGCGCACCTCGTCGGCTACCACCGCAAAGCCGCGGCCCTGTTCACCGGCACGTGCCGCTTCGATGGCGGCGTTGAGTGCCAGCAGGTTGGTCTGCTCGGCGATGCCCTGAATGGTGGAGAGGATGGTGTTGATCTCCTGAGCGTTTTTCTCCAGTTCCTGAATGATGTTAGAGGCCTGTTCCACCTGGGTGGCCAGATCGGTGATGGAGCGCTGGTTGCGGGCGATCACCTGCTTGCCATGCTCGCAGCTGCTGGAGGAGCTGCGGGCCGCTTCGGCGGTCTGCTCGGCGTTGCTGGCGACCTCGACCGCGGTGGCCGACATCTCGTGTACCGCAGTGGCGATCTGGGAGATCTCGTTTTGCTGACGAGCCAATCCCTGATTAGCCTTCTCCGCCATGCTGTGGGAGGACTTGGCCTGCTGGTTGAGCTGGCCGGAGGAGTTGGAGATATCCTGCACCATCACATGGATCCGCTCGATGAAGGTGTTGACGTGTTTGGCAACCGCACCCACCTCATCCTCACGTTCAATCTTGATGCGGCGGGTCAGATCGCCGTTGCCACGGGAGAGATCGGCAATCGCTTCGCCCAGGGTTTTCAGAGGGGCCAGCGAGCTGTTGATGGCGACATAGGAGAAGCCTGCCACGATCAATATGGTGATAAGCCCCTGAATGAGGGAGGAGGTAACCATGCGGCGTACCGACTGGTAGGCGATCTCTTCATCCACCATCATGCCGTAATACCAGTTGGTATTGGGAATGGCATTAAAGTCGTAGACCTCTTTCTTGCCGCTGATCACCAGCTCGTTGATCATGCCGTCATGGGCGACCTGATTGATGTAGGCCGCAGTCAGCTCCGGTGCCAGAGCGGTAGCGGATTTGAGGCTCAGGGAGGCATCGGGGTGCGCGATGATGGTGCCATTGCTGTCCACCAGCATGGCGTAGGTGCCCTCGGTGGTGACCGCCAGAATGTCCGAGATCAGTGAGCTGATGGAGACGTCACCGGCGATGACTCCCTGGGTATTGCCGCGCTGGAACGGCTCGGCAATGGTAACAATCAGCTGGCCGGTGGAGATGTCGGCATAGGGGGCTGTAATGACCAGCTTGCCTGCGGCGGCCGCGTCCTTGTACCAGGGGCGTTGACGTGGGTCATAACCGGCGGGCAAATCGGTTGGTTTGCTCTGGATCATCTTGCCGTCTGCGGTACCGGCATAGACCAGGTCGAAGCCACCGGCATTCATGGACTGGGCCAGATGACTGATGGGCTCATCTTCTTTGGCGAATGCTTCCTTGGTGGTGCTGACCATGCTGATCCGGGAGTCGACCCAGCGGGAGATCCCCTTGACGTTGGCCATGGAGCTTTCGTCGATGATGTTCCAGACCAGTCGCTGGGTCTCGCTGCGCAGTTGCGAGGTGTTGTACCAGACCTGCAGGCAGGTGATCACCAGAATGATGACCCCGATAGCCAGGACAAGCTTGTTTTTAATGGATAAGTTCATAGTTACATCCTTGTGAGCGTCAGTCTGAAGTGTGTGTGGAATCTAGTTATTGTTATGAGCCTCTGTTTATCGGCTGAAGTTGAACTCTTTGTATCCCGGTCAGCTATTTAAAGTTAGTGCCTAAATCAGTGGATATCCATGCGTGTATCGCCCCCTCACTGCGTCAGAAAACGATCTGGTCGATTGGTGAAGATTCCATCGACCCCCATGCTAGAGAGCGTTTCATAATCTTCTGGATAATCAACGGTATAAACCAGAACTTTGAGCCCCCGGCGATGTGCATCATCGACCAGCGCGGCATCGATAAAATCAACATCGCAATTGATGGACCAGGCTCCCAGCTCGTCGGCAAACTGCGCCAGGTTGAGCGGCAGGTTAGCGGTCAGGGCACCGAGCCGGATATCGGGCCGCAAGGCGGCAAATCGGGCCAGCTCCGGGTGATGGAAGGAGGAGACCACCCACTGGCCTGGAGTAAAGCCCAGCTCGGCCTCTGCCCGTCGGGTCAGGGCTGCCACCGCATCGGCGGTATGGGCGCCCTTGAGCTCGATATGCAACTCGCAGCGTCCGGCGATGATCTCCATCACCTGCCACAGGGTCGGGATCACCTCTCCTTCACCGGCATCGAGCTGCTCCAGATAGGAGCGGGATTGTTCGGTCAGCACCCCCTTGCCGTTGGTGCAGCGCTCCAGCCGCCTGTCATGGAATACCCACAATTCGCTATCGGCCGCCTGCACGTCGATCTCGATGGCTGATGCGCCCAGCTCCAGCGCTTTGGCCATCGCCTTTAGGGTGTTCTCCGGTGCCAGACCGCTGGCGCCACGATGGGCAATAATCTGCATGTTCTGCTCCTTTTACCTCGCGGATCAGCCGCGGCTCAGGTGAATGTCGATCTGTTGATGGGGCAGGGTAAGTCCCTGCTGCTGCATCTTCTCCAGCACCAGCGAGTGAACCTCGTGGGTGATGGGCATCCGGTGATCCATGTTGTTGACGTAGAGGCGGATCTCGTAGATCAGTGCCGAGTCGGTGAACTCGATCAGGAAGACCTCTGGCGTCGGCGTCTCCAATACCAGGGTCGATGCCTGGATGGACTCTTCCAGAATGCGCTGCACCAGTTTCGGATCCCGGGTCAGGCCGATCCGGATCCGCAGTTTGACCCGGGTGATGGCATCGGAGAGCGACCAGTTGATGAACTGTTCGGTGATGAAGGCCTTGTTGGGCACGATGATCTCCTTGCGATCCCAATCCACTATGGTGGTTGCCCGGGTCTTGATCTTGGTGACGGTGCCGGTGAGATCGCGGATGGTCACAGTGTCACCGAGCCGGATCGGCTTCTCAAACAGGATGATGAGGCCGGAGACAAAGTTGGCGAAGATCTCCTGCAGGCCGAAACCCAGCCCCACCGAGAGGGCGGCGACCAGCCACTGGGTCTTCGACCAGTCGATGCCGAGCATGGAGAAGCCGGTGAGGGCACCGATCAGGATCACCAGATACTTGCTGGTGGTCGTGAGAGCAAAGCCGGTACCCGGGGAGAGGCTGAGGTGCTGCAACAGGGTCAGCTCCATTAGCCCCGGCAGGTTGCGGGCTGTCACCACGGTCAGAATGAAGACGAAGGCGGTCAGCATCAGATCCTGCAAGGTGATGGCCGAGAGCTGCTCGATGCCGCCAATCTTGCTGCTCACCTGCCACACCTCGATATTGCTGAGGAAACTGAAGGCGGAGTTGAGATCCGACCATTGCACCACCACCAGCATGGTGAAGCCCAGCATTAGCAGGGTGCGCACCAGCCCCAGCGACTGTGCGCTAATGGTATCGAGATCCAGTTCAGTCTCTTCCACCACGTCCGGGGTCTCGGAGCTGAGCTCGTCATGCCCCTCTTCCCGGCCGCGCTGGGCCAGGATCTCGGCCCGCTTGCTCTTGGCGCGCTCGAAGGCAAGGCGGCGGCGCTGGATCAGCATCCAGCGTCTGGCCAGATAGTAGACCAGCAGGCAACCCAGCCCCATCAGCAGGCTAAGCTCCAGCTGGCGCAGCAGGGTGCGCGAGGTATAGAAGTAGCCAAACAGGGCGCCAATTACCGCCAGCAGCGGCGCCAGCATCAGGCTATTCCAGATGAAGTGGTGCAGCAGATGGGGCTTGGTCATGTCGGTCTGGCCCCAGGTGAGTGGCAGCCGCTCCCGGTTGAGGCGGGCAAAGAAGAGCAGTAGCCAGAGTGCACCGATCATGAAGGCCATCCGGCCGAGGGAATCGTAGAAGGCGTGCTCCTGATAGCTGTTGGCCATCCCCTGCACAAAGAAACTCGGGATCAGCACCAGCAGCAGGGTGCGAAACTGCCCCCACACCTTTTGCACCTGTTCCCGGGGCCAGCGGAAGTGGTGGATCAAAATCCCCCGCTCCAGTGTCAGATGGCGGGCCATCACCAGCGCCAGCAGCAGAAACCAGATCTCGCCAAGGCCGCGTGCCACCGCCACCGCAAACGGGTATTGCCAGGCCCCTTCGAGCAGGCCGCGCACCATCAACACCATGGCGGGCAAGGGGAGAGCGGCAAGCAGGGAGCGCAGCAGCAAGCGGCTGGTGAGGCTGAATTTGTCCTGGGTCACCTTGCCGATCCGCGGCGCAATATGGTCGCAATAGAGGCTCAGATGACGGGCCAGTTTGAACCAGCTCCAGGCCAGCACCAGCAGACCAATACCGGCCAGCGTGAGGCTCAGCGGGCTGTTTTCGGCGATGGCGTAGGGCAGTTGCAACCAGTTGTCCGGGTTGAAGGCCAGGGTTAGCGCGGCAGGAATACCGAGCATCACCTGTGGGGTAAAGGGGCGCACATCCGGCATCCAGAACAGGTGGCTGGCACTGATCTCCCGGATCTCGTCGATCTTGCTGTTCTGACGGCTGTAGAGCAGTTTGAGGCGGGTCTGCTCCTGAATGAGGGTGTCGGAGGCGTCGTTGAGCCGGGTCAGCAGCTGGCGCCGGGCCTTGAGCAGGTTGTCGAGCACCGCTTGCTGTGGCCGATCGAGCGTCACCTCCTCTTCGGCCATCAGCTTATCGCGCAGCTGGCGGGTATCCTTGAGCCCATCCTGCTCGCTCTCGTACTGGTACTTGGCCATGCGGGCGCTGACGATGGCGGACTCCAGCTTGTCGAGGGGAAACTGGGGGGGCAGGTCGGAGAGTTTGCTGCGCAGGTTCTCGCCGTAGGCATTACTGATCTGCAGCCACTCCAGCTGTTCGCGTACCGAGTTGACCAGCTCATTCAATTCAAACAGATTCTTGTCGACGCTGCGCTGCTCGTCCTGCACCCGCTCAATTTGATCTTCCAGTGTGCCGAGCTGGATGGAGAGCGCCTGATTCTGCTGTTGCTGCTCCAGCAGCAGCGGCATGTCGGTGGTGAGCTGTTTGCGCAGCCGTTCGCTCTCCTCCAGCGCCTGCTCGGTCTTCTCCCGCCGCAGCTGGTTCTGCTGGGTCAGCAGGCTGGCTTGCCACTCATCCTCGTCGGCGATGGCCAGATTGAGCTCCTGCAGTTTCAGCTTGCCGAGATCGTTGCGCTGCTGGGCCGAGAGCTGCTCCAGCTCCAGCATCTGGATCCGGTCGGAGAGGCTCTGCTCTTTCATTCTGGTCAGCAGCAGCTGTGCCTCCTGCTGGCGATCCGATTCGCTGCTGAAGCTCAGTCGCTCCAGCTGGCTGCGGGTCAGTTGCAGCTGTTTGCGCAGATCGTCCACCCGCAGGTGATACTCCTGCCCGGTACTCTCCAGCTGGTTGAGGCTGTCCATCACCCCCTGCCGCTCCTTGCGCAGATTGAGCTGGCGGTTGCTGCTCAGGCCAATGGCCTGGCGCAGCGCCTCCTCCTTGAGGCTCGCCAGCGGCGGGCGAGCGGCGGGCTGATAGTTGTGCAGGCTCTCCTTGAGCCGTGCCGACTCCTTGGGGTAATCGATAAGGATCTGCTGATAGGCTTTGCTCTGCTCCCGGTAGCGCTCGGCCTCTCTGGCAAATTGCAGCGCCTGCTGGTAGCTCTCCCGCAGCTTCTGGTTTTCCGGGGTATCGCTCTTGGGCACGCTCTGCAACAGGGATTCGGCCTGGGCAATGGCATCGTCGGCGCGCACGGTTGGCGGCAACAAGAGAAGGGAGAGCAGCAAGAGGGTGAGCAGGCGTTGCAACATGAGGCTCGTTTCCGTTCAGAAGAGGTGGCCCTAGCCTAAAACAGGGCAGGGAGGCGGGTAAAGCAGTCTATATTAATGATTCATAACACAAATAACAGGAAGTCGTGCTGCCGTTTCGCTATGATCCTGGCCGCTTTCTCTCCACCGAGTCGAATATGTCAGCTGTTGATCTGGGCACAGCCCCGCTATCTCGCCTTTTCTGGCGTTACGTAACCCCGACCGTGGCGGCCATGCTGATCACCGGCATCTATGTCACCATCGATGGCATCTTCGTTGGCCATGTGCTGGGTCAGGATGGCATGGCCGGTCTGATGCTGGCTTATCCCATCTGCGCCGTGCTCTATGCGGTGGGGGCGCTGATCGGCATGGGGGCCTCGTCGCTGGTCTCCTTCTATCTGGGGCAGGGCAATCCGGCCAAAGCCCGCCATATTGTCGGCAATGCGCTGGTGATGGTGTTGCTGGCCTCGGCACTGCTCAGTTTTATCGGGAGCCGTTATGGCGAGCCCATGCTGGCCTGGATGGGGGCGGAGGGGGAGATCTTCACCGCCGGGCTCTCCTACCTGCAGGCCTACGCCTGGCTTGGCGTCTTTGCGGTGCTGTCGATGGCGTTCAGCTCGCTGCTGCGCAACGATGGCCGCCCCGGGTTTGTCACCCTCATCATGGTGGTCGGGGGGCTGCTCAACGTGCTGCTCGACTATCTGCTGATGGCGGTGTTTCCGTTCGGACTGGCCGGGGTGGCGACCGCCACCATGCTCTCCCAGGCAGTGACGGGCCTCGCCTGCCTGTGGCACTTCTTCACGCCGCGCAGCCAGCTGCGGATAAGCTGGGACACCTTGCGCCCCGATCTGCGGCTGATGGGCGAGACGGTGCGCCTCGGGGTCTCCAGTTTTCTGATGTACCTCTATCTCTCAGTGGTGCTGGCACTGCACAACAAGGCGTTGCTGGCGGTCGGCACTTCGCTGCATGTGGCCGCCTACGGGGTGATCAGTTACACCGAGGCCTTCTTCTATCTGGTGTTTGAGGGGATCGCCATGGGTATCCAGCCCATCGCCAGCTTCAACGCAGGAGCCGGTCACTGGCGGCGGGTGTTGCGGATCCGCAATCTGGCACTCGGAGTGACGTTGGGGATCGCCCTGTGCGCCATGTTCCCGCTTTATCTGTGGCCGGAGGCGGCGGTCTATCTGTTTGCCGGCGACAACGCCACCTTGCTGCCGGTGGCGAGCCTCGGGATCTGGCTCTACTTCTGGGGGCTGCCGATGGAGGGCTTGCTGCTGGTGGGGGCCACCTACTTCCAGGCCATCAATCGCGCCCGCATCGCCTCCCTGCTCACCGGTGGCAAGCTGGTGCTGATCGGCGGTTTCTTGTGGGGATTCTCGACCCTGTGGGGCGTGCCCGGGGTCTGGCTGGCATTGCCAACGTGCAGCTCATTGCTGGTGTTGGTGATGTGGCGGGCGATGCGTCGGGAGTCCGGCGCCCACGCGCTGGCCGGATAGATAATCAGGTTCGACGTGCAGATAGCAGACAGGCAGCCATGGGCGGCCTGTTTTGTTAGAGGATGTTTTGTTAACGGGCTCTGCCGATTCAGGGCTTGAAGGCACCGATAAAGATTGCGGGATCGACCCGGGTGTCGTTGAGGCTGACGTTCCAGTGCATATGGGGGCCGGTGGCGCGGCCGGTCGAACCGACTCGCCCGACGATGCCGCCACGCGGCAGGCTCTGGCCGAGCTTCACATCGATCTTCGACATGTGGCAGAACATGCTGATGAGCCCCTGACCGTGGTCGACAAAGACGGTATTGCCATTGAAGAAGTAGTTGCCGATCAGGATCACCTTGCCTGCGGCGGGGGACTTGATCGGGGTGCCGGCGCCGACAGCGAAGTCGAGGCCGGAGTGGGGATTGCGCTCCTCGCCATTAAAGAAGCGACGCAAGCCAAACGGGCTGGAGAGGGGGCCGTTGACCGGCTTGTCGAACAGCAGGTTGCTTGGCTGGTTGGGGCTGAAGGTCTGGTAAGCCCGGGTCTGCTCCGCCAGCTCGCGGTTGATACGTGTCATATCCTCGGCAAGCGGATTGACCTGACGGCTGTTCTTTAGCTTGATGTGCTGCTCGCGGTAGTGCTTGGGGGTCACGGTGAAGCCGAGAGTACGGCCATCACCTGTGGTCAGTTGCTGGGCGCCGGGCGTGCTTTTCAGAGAGATGCCGACGATGGCGATCCACTGGTTGTCTTCGCGCACTACCAGCACGGGTTTGTCGTGATAGCGGGCCGTGGGGGCTGTGGGGGACGCGCCAAGAGGGATTACCGCAACGCCACCCGGCACCGGGTGGTTGAGCAGGCGACTGATAAAACCCTCGGCCAGGGCTGACTGGCTGGCCAGTAACAACAACAGACAACACACAACTCTCATGACGATACACTCGATGTTAAAACGCCCGGGATGGCGGGGTGACAACCCCCTGTCCGGCATTCGTCGATCACTAAAGGGTGACCACGACACGCTGGCCACGACAGGTGCGGCTGGGGGAGGGAGCAGATTGTGCCTCGTTATGGTCGAGGCAGCCAGAGGCGGGGCGTGGCTGACGCCCATTTTGTGCATCGCTGCGTCAGGTTTTATGTCGTGGTCGGGCCGCTTCGCCATTGAGTCGCCCCCGCCCTGGCTCTAGAATCGGCTTCCGGCACTGATGCCACCGACACTCCGAGGAGACGATATGAACGGATTACCCCCTTTGCGCACCACTCCGGCCCGGTACACGACAGGTCGTGGCTGGCTCTGGGTTCGCAGCGGGTTCGATATCTTCAACAAGGGGATGGGGATCAGCGTGGCCATGGTGCTGGTCTGGTTTATGGTGGGTATGCTGCTGGAGCAACTGCCAGCGGGTGGCCTTATCTCCCAGCTGCTCTACATGGTGTGGGGCGCGGGTTGGGTGGCGGCCGCCGCTCGGGGTTATCTGGGGGAGCCGCTGCAGTTTGCCGATCTCTTCGCCGGTTTTCGCCACAAGCTGACCCCGCTGATGCTAGGCGGTCTGCTGGTGTTGCTGCTGTTTAGCCTGGTTGGCCTCGTCTGCCTCGGTCTGCTCTCCATGTGGGGGCTGCTCCCGCTGCTGACGCAGGATCCCGAGAGCATGGTGGTCTCAGCCAGCCAGTTGCAACAACTGCTGCTGGTATTGCTGGTGGGGATGCTGCTCATCATTCCCGTGCTGATGGGGGTCACCTTTGCTCCGGCGCTGATCTACCACCACGATATCGGCATCATCCAGGCGGTACGGCTGAGCTTCGCTGGCTGCTGGCGCAATATGTGGCCTTTCTTCTGGTGGGGGCTGCTCTCAGCTATTTTGTTGCTGTTTGGCGCTGTGCTGTTACTGGTAGGTCTGCTGGTGGTGATCCCGGCGCTCAACTACTCCATCTATGTGGCTTATCGGGATATTTTCCTGGACGAGAGTGCGCAGCCGGAAGCGCCGCACTCAGAACCATTCGGATTTGAAGCCTGATCAAGGGATCAGATTGAAGAAGGGGCCCGCAGAGGCCCCTTCTTCATGATCGGGTTTGAGGTGTGTTCACTCCTGCCAGATGGGATCCGCCGTCATGCGAGCCAGCAGAAAATCGAGGAAGCTGCGCAGCAGTGGCGACATCTGCTTGCGGGTGGCATATACCCCGTATACGCCGAGCCGCTTGGGCTGCCAGTCGGTCAGCAGGGGTACCAGTTCCCCGCGCTCCAGATAGGGTTGTGCCGAGTAGCGGGGTTGCAGGCTGATCCCGGCACCTTCCAGTGTTGCCTCCAGCAGCAGATTGGAGATATTGGCACTCAGGTTACCGCTGACCGGCACTGACTCGGGACCATCCGGTCCATTGAACTCCCACAGGCTCTTGCCGAAGTAGGTGTAGGTGAGGCAGTTGTGCAGCGCCAAATCCTGCACCTTGTGTGGCATCGGATGACGGGCCAGATAGGCCGGGCTGGCACAGACTACCGAGTGGCAGGTACCGAGACGGCGTACCACCAGATTGGGGTCGAGGTCGTTGGTGATGCGCACCGCCAGATCGATCCGCTCCTCTACCAGATTGACGGTTCTGTCGAGCAGCAGAATGTCGATGGCCGTCCCCGGGTATTGCGCCAGATAGTCGTTGGCAGCCCCGACCAGCAAGGCTTCCGACAGGGAGTAGCTGCTGGTGATCCGCAGTTGCCCCTTGGGGGCGTCATCTCCCTTCACGGCGATCTGCTCCATCTCTTCGCCGAGCGCCAGCATGGCGCGGGCCCGGTTCAGCGCCTCCTCTCCTGGCCCGGTCAGACTCAGACGACGGGTGGTACGGTGCAGCAGGCGGGCGCCCATCCAGCTCTCCAGCTCGGCCAGATAGCGAGACACCATGGCGCGCGACATATCCAGTTTCTCTCCGGCGCCGCTCAGGCTCCCTTGTTCGACTACGCTGACAAAGACCCGCAAGGCGGTCAGTCGATCCATGTACGGCTCTCTATATGTTCGATATGTGCAACAGTGATGCGCTTTTTATGCTGTATTTGCACCTTAAGTGATCCAATACACTGTGTCCATCAAATGAACCCCCGAATACTTAATGAGGAATAGATGATGAACAACACCCTGATCCGCAACCTGACTCTGGCGACCACCCTGCTGAGTGGCGCCGCACTGGCCGCCCCCCTGAGCGTGACCGTCTACAACCCTGGCGAGAAGGCGATCTTCCCGGTCTCCTCCTCACTGGTGACCGGTGACAAAGAGGCCATCCTGATCGATGCCCAATTCGATGTGCAAAATGGTCAGGCGCTGGTCGACATGATCAAGAAGAGTGGCAAGAAGCTGACCACTGTCTATATCAGTGCCGGTGACCCCGACTTCTACTTCGGTCTGGAGCCGGTCATGGCGGCGTTCCCGGATGTCAAAGTGCTGGCCGATCAGCATGTGGTTGACCACATCAACCAGACCAAGGATGCCAAGCTGAGCTACTGGAGCCCGATCCTCGGCAAGGGCGCACCGAAGAGCCTGACCGTGCCGCAAGTGATGACCGCCAGCCACCTGACGCTGGATGGCGAGAAGATTGAGATCAAAGAGATGAACACCCCGAATGCCTACCTCTGGGCCCCTTCCATCAAGACTGCTTTTGGTGGTGTACCGGTCTACCACGGGGTGCATGTCTGGATGGCGGACAGCCAGACCAAGGCGGCCCGCAGTAACTGGGTCAAGGCGCTGGACAACCTGCTGGCCCTGAAACCCGAGCGCGTGGTACCGGGCCACTTCCTGGGCACTGCTCCCAAAGGCACTGCTGCTGTGAGCTTTACCCGTGACTATGTAGAGCGTTTCGAACAGGAGCTGGCGAAGGCGAAAAACTCCGGTGAGCTGATTGAGGCTCTGAAGAAGGCCTATCCGGCACTGCCGGTTGACGATGGTCTGGCCATCGGTGCCAAGGTCAATACCGGCGAGATGAAGTGGTAAGCCACTGAGCCTGCTTTCCCTGTGTTTTTTTACCGGGCCTAAGGGCCCGGTTTTTTATCCGAGATTGAAGTGAGAATGAAGATGAGCGAACCACAAACCACCCTCCATTATGTCTATGACCCGCTCTGTGGCTGGTGCTACGGTGCCGCCCCCCTGTTGCAGGCGGCAGCCACCATGGCCGGACTCAAGATCGAGCTGCATGCGGGCGGTCTCTGGATGGGTAGTCGCCGTCAGCCGATGGGCGAGGCATTGCGTGATTATGTGCGCCCCCATGATCAGCGGATCGAAGCGCTGACCGGCCAGCATTTTGGCGAGCGCTACTTTAACGAACTGCTGCTGCGGGAAGGCTGTCTGCTGGACTCCGAGCCGCCGATCCGTGCGGTTTTGGCCGTCACGGCGTTGGGGGGCGATGGGCTGGTCATGTTGCACCGGATCCAGAAATTCCACTATCGGGACGGGATCTGGATTGGTGAGCCAGCGTTTCTAGCCACGCTGGCGGCAGAGCAGGGGATTGCAGCCGAGGCATTTCAGCAAGCTTATCTGCAGGCCCCCTTGCTGCAACATCTGGCAGATAGCCAGGGCTGGATGAAACGGCTGGGCGGTCAGGGTTATCCCACCCTTGGGTTGATGCACAACGGTAAGGTGAGTGCTGTTCGAGTGGCTGACTTTTTGGGCGATCCTGCCGGGTTGCGTCAGCATCTTCTTGAGTTGATGGAATAGTTATTAGAATGTGAACGGACAAGGTCTCTTTAGAATTGGAATGAACGGGCCGATATTCCTGTATGCAGAAGCGATATGAAAGCCTTCGACTTTCTGCTTGCAGACTATGCTCTATGTGACCATTCCCGGCGGATGTTGCGGGAGTGCAGACTCATTTCAAGGAAGCCCCCATATGTTCAAAAACATGTCTATCGGCCAGAAACTGAGTGCCGGATTCGCCATCCTGGCACTGCTGGTACTGGGCTTGGCCTGGTTCTCCATCAGCCAGTTGGCAAAGCTCTATGGTGATACCGAAACCATTACTGACAACCTGCTGCCGTCAACCCGCTATGCCAGCCAGATGCATGTTGCGATTCTGGATGCGCGCCGCTCAGAGCTGGCCCAGGTCATCGGTGGTCTGAACAAGGATGATCAAGAGGTAAGCGATCGCACTCTGACCTTTAATAAGGCCAAGCAGGAGTTTGAACAGGCCGCCCAAAAATACGGTGCTTTACCTTTCACTACTGGTGAAGAGAAACAGGTTTATGAGCAGGTGGTTGCGGCGGGGGCCAAGTATTTTGCGGTGCATGACCAACTGTTGAGCGCCTTTGCTGCTGGCGATCTGGAGCGAGTCAGAAGTCTGCGCAAAAACGAAACCCGGGTCGCGCTGGAGGAGGTGGGAGCAAAATCCTTCCGCTTGCGGGAAATCAATAACGAGATTGCGGCCCAGATGACAAAAGATGTGGAGGCGCTCTACAGCAGTGCCAGAACCATGAGCATCATCGTTAGTCTGGTGACGCTGGGTTTTGTGGTGGCAATTGCCTGGCTGCTGACTGGTCAGATCCGCAACCCCGTGATGGCGTTACTGGAACAGACCCGTCGTGTCTCCTCTGGTGATCTCACCTCCCGTATCGATATGCAGCAGTTCAACAATGATGAACTGGGAACCCTTGCCAAAGGGTTTGGTGAGATGCAGACCAATCTGCGCACCCTGGTGAGTGAAGTGTCGGGCTCTGTGGTTCAACTGAGTTCCGCTGCGGAGGAGATCAGCTCTGTTGCCAGCCAGTCAGCCAACAATATGAATGCTCAGCAACATGAGCTGAACCAGCTGGCGACGGCGATGAACGAGATGCAGGCTACGGTGCAGGAGGTCTCTCGCAACACCAGCGATGCGGCCAGTGCCGCCACCTCGGCCAGCGAAACGGCAGAGATTGGTGCGCAAACGGTGAATGACTCCATTCTGCGCATCGAGCGGGTCGCCGGTGCTATCGAGAGCACTGCGGTGGTGATCCGCCAACTGGGCGATGACAGCCGCAATATCGGTATGGTGCTGGAGGTGATCCGCGGTATTGCCGAACAGACCAACCTGCTGGCATTGAACGCCGCCATTGAAGCGGCCCGTGCCGGTGAGCAGGGGCGGGGGTTTGCGGTGGTGGCCGATGAGGTGCGTACTCTGGCCAAGCGCACTCAGGACTCCACCTCCCAGATCAACACCATCATTGCCGAGTTGCAGCAGCGTGCCGAACAGGCCGGCAGTACAATGCAACAGAGTCAGGAGCTGATGAACACCACGGTTGCTACCGCGCGGGAAGCTGGCGAGTCCATCTCCCAGATCAGTGGCTCGGTCAGCAGCATCTCCCACATGAACATCCAGATTGCAACGGCCACGGAAGAGCAGGGCGCGGTGAGCGAGGAGCTCAACCGTAACGTGGTCAATATCAGTCATGCTTCCGAAGAGGTGGCCGCCGGTGCCACCCAGATGGCTCAGGCGTGCAACGAGTTGAACCACCTGGCTACCCAACTGCAGGATATGGTGCGCCGTTTCAGGGTGTAATCCATCGGCGAGTCAAACAGCCCGATTACCGCAAGGTGGTCGGGCTTTTCTGTTTTGGAGGGGCAGCCAGAGAGGCTCACTGCAAGTGGATGACTTGTCCCGCCGGACGATATTGTGCATGCTGATGGCCCATTTTCCAGGCAGGACTCTTGCTGTATGAATCTTCGCGATCTCGAATATCTGGTGGCGCTGGATGAGGAAAAACATTTTCGCAAAGCCGCTGAACGCTGCTTTGTCAGTCAACCCACCCTGAGCGGCCAGCTGCGCAAGCTGGAAGATGAACTCGGGGTCATTCTGATCGAACGTACCTCGCGCAAGGTGCTGTTTACTCCGGCTGGCGATGCCATGGCCCATCAGGCGCGTCGGGTGCTCAAGGAGGTGCGCGAGCTCAAGAGCATCGGTCAGCACTTCTCCGAGCCGATGTCCGGGGAGATCCATATCGGTTTCATTCCGACCGTGGGCCCCTACCTGTTGCCCCGCATTATCCAGACCCTGCGTGAGCGTTTCCCCCAGCTGGAGTTCTACCTCTATGAGGAGCAGACCCAAACCCTGCTCAAGCGGTTGGAAGAGGGGGAGCTGGATTGCGTCATTCTGGCCGAGATGCCGGGGATGGAAGGGTTTGGTTCAATCCAGCTCTATCATGAGCCGATGTGGTTGGCTGTGCCTTGCCATCACCCCGAAGCACAGGCCAGACAGGTGCCACTCGGTAATCTCAAGGGCAAGAAATTGCTGATGCTGGCCGATGGCCACTGTTTGCGGGATCAGGCGATGGGATTCTGTTTCGCCGGCGGGATAGGTGAGGATCAACGCTTCAAGGGGACCAGTCTGGAGACGCTGCGCAACATGGTGGCCGCCGGTAGCGGCATGACCCTGGTGCCAAAGTTGGCCGTACCTGCCGATCATGATGAAGGCGGGGTGAGCTATCGACCTGTGGTTGACCCTGTGCCGGGGCGTACCATCTCGCTGCTCTATCGCCACTACTCGGTGCGTCGCCCCTGCTTCAATGAGCTGGCGGCCTCGATCGCCACGCTGATGAGCAAGCAGTTGGCCCAATAAAAAAACCGGCAGCCAAGGCTGCCGGTTTTGCTTCTGCCGTAAGAGCAGCTTAGAAGATATCGTCGGTTGAGACAGGCCCTTCCACATCGGGGTTGTCACCGCCGTAGACCTGATTGCCATCCGAGCTCGGTGCTGCATAGCGGGTCGGCTCGGTCCCTTCCTTGAAGTATTCGTCGGTGCCGCCACTGGTTGCCAGCAGGCCGGTTTCGCTATCAATCTTCACTGTCATGATCCCTTCGGGAACCGGCATCTTGTGCTCCGGCAGCTTTTTGAGGGCGACTTTCATGAAGTCGATCCAGATAGGCTGCGCGGCGCCACCGCCAAATTCGGCACGGCCAAGACCACGCTGGTGGTTGTCAAAACCGATCCAGGAGGTAGCTACGATGTCCGGGGTGTAGCCGGAGAACCAGGCATCCCGCGATTCGTTGGTGGTACCGGTTTTACCGGAGATGTCGTGACGTTTCAGGTCGCGGGCTGCACGCCAGCCGGTACCACGCCAGCCGTTGCCCCCCCAGATGGCCGTGCTCAGGGTGTCAGTGATCAGGAATGCGCTCTGGGCACTGATGGTATGCGGGGCGATGGTTGGCGCGAGAGGGGTCTGCGTGCCATCTTGTGCGGCTCCATCAACAGTTGGCTCTGGCAGTGTGCTCTGCTCGGGCGCGGCCTGCTGCTCGCAGGTGGTGCAAGCAATAGCAGGATTGGCCTGATAGAGGGTGTTCTCCAGACTGTCGGTCACTTTGTCGATGAAGTATGGGGTCACCAGGAAGCCACCGTTGGCCAGAACCGAGTAACCACGCACTACCTCGAGGGGGGTGAATTCAGCAGCTCCCAGTGCCAGCGACTCATGGGGAGAGATGAAGTCGCGAGGGAAACCAAAGCGGGTCAGACCGTCGATATAGGTATCCAGACCGATGGCGCGCATCAGTCGAACCGACATCACGTTCTTGGATTTGGCCAGTCCCAGACGCAGCGGGGTGGGGCCATCATAAACGGCAGGGGAGTTCTTGGGCTGCCACATGGGCCCTTTTGACGGATCCCACTGGTTGATCGGCGCATCGTTGATGAGCGATGCCAGGGTATAGCCATGCTCCAGAGCGGTCGCATAGAGGAAAGGCTTGATATTGGAACCGATCTGGCGACGCGCCTGATCGACCCGGTTGAATTTGGAGAGTTCGAAGCTGAAACCACCGACCAGTGCTTCCAGCGCCCCATTTTTCGGGTTCATGGCAACCAGCGCGGCGTTGACGTCCGGGATTTGGGCCAGCAGCAACTCTTCGCCCTCTTCCCGCACCCAGATCTGGGCGCCGACTTTCAGCACATCGCGCGCCGATTTCGGGGCATAGCTCTGGCGGTCGTCGGTAATAAAGGAGCGGGCCCATTTAATACCGTTCCAGCCGAGCTCTGCTTCCTTGCCATTCTTCAGTACCAGCGTGGCGCTGCGATCACCGAGCTTGGTCACGACCGCCGCCATCAGCGGATCATAAGTGGGCTGCTTGCCAAGGTGAGCGACAATCTGCTCGTAATCCCAGGCTGTCTCGCCAGCCTTCCACAGCTGAGCCGTCGGGCCGCGATAGCCGTGGCGCATGTCATAGGCAAAAACGCCATCCAGCAGTGCCTGTCTTGCCGCCCGCTGACGTTCGGCAGAGACGGTAGTGTAGACGTGCAGGCCCATGGTGTAGGCATCTTCACCGAACTGCTCGACCATCTTCTGGCGCACCATTTCACCGAGATAGGGGGCGTGCAGGGTCACTTCGGCGCCGTGAAAACGGGCCTTGATCGGCATCTTGGACGCTTCGTCAAACTGGGCCTGGGTGATCTTGCCAGTTTCCAGCATCCGGCCCAGCACAACGTTGCGGCGAGCAAAGGCGCGCTCGGGAGAGCGGATGGGGTTGAGCATGGAGGGGGCTTTTGGCAGACCGGCAATGATGGCGATCTCGTCAAGTCCCAGATCCTTTACCTCTTTACCAAAGTAAACCTGTGCCGCAGCACCGATCCCGAAGGAGCGATAACCAAGGGGGATCTTGTTGAGGTAGAGTTCGAGGATCTCGTCTTTTGAGAGATTCTGCTCGATCCGCCAGGCCAGGAAGACCTCCTTGATCTTGCGGATGATGGTCTTCTCATTGCTCAGGAAGAAGTTGCGGGCAACCTGCTGGGTGATGGTACTGGCCCCCTGACGGGCATGGCCGGAAACAGCCCAGACGGATGCGGCTCGAATGATACCAATCGGGTCAATGCCCGGGTGCTCATAGAAACGTGCATCTTCGGTCGCCAGTACGGCATCGATCATGGGTTGCGGAATTTCGTCCAGACGCAGCGGAATGCGACGAATTTCGCCATATTGGGCGATCAACTCCCCATCCCGGCTGTAAACCCGCATCGGGGTTGCCAGCTTGACGTCACGCAGTGCGGTGACATCGGGCAGTTGGGGTTTGATATAGAAGTAGATACCGATGAGGCTGGCGACACCCAGCACTGCACCCAGCATCATGACAATAAACAGGCGAACGAGCCATTTCAGCATGGAAGAACTACCAATCGTCTTAAAATTAGCCAACGGGCGCAGAGTATAGCCCTTTTGCCATCGGGAATTCGAGGTTTTCCTGTGGCGAGCCACCCACCTCAAAAGGATGCGAGAGGTTAGCACTACGTGGAGCAATAACCAAGGAGGGCCACTTGCCATGAAGAAAGCGAGATGGGTCACTTTTCGGCATAAACTTTATGACATTGATAGTTAGAGCATTTAGGATGAGTGAAGCACTCCTCTGATCGGGTGTCCTACACTCTGTTCAGGAATAAAACCAAATAACGCATGGATGTGTATATGTTTGGGCTTTTTAACAAGGGATCCCTCCTCCCCCTGGTGGGCATTGATTTTGGCAGCCAGACCATCAAGGCCGTTACCCTCAGTGGCCGACCCGGCAAGCTTCATCTCGAATCGGTCGCCGATATTGCCACCCCGAAAGGGACGCTGGTTGACTATCAATTGCAGGATATCGAGCGTGTCAGCCAATCTCTCAAGACCCTCAAGCGCCTGATCCCAGCTCACAGTGACTATGCCGCCACTGCGGTGACCGGTTCCAATGTGATAACCAAGGTGATCCAGATTGATGCCCGCCTCAGTGACAAGGAGCTGGAGAATCAGGTGCAGCTGGAGGCCGAGCAGATCATTCCCTTCCCCCTCGATGAAGTGAGCCTCGACTTTGAGGTGCTGAGCACCAACAACAGTGAAGATCGTCAGGATGTGCTGCTGAGCGCAGCCCGCACCGAGAGTGTCAACGGCCGGGTCAGCGCTCTTGCCGAAGCTGGTATTGCCGTCAAGGTGGTGGATGTGGGGGCCCACGCGCTGGGCCGTGCCGTGGTGGCCTGCCTGCCCGAATTGCTGGAGAGTGAACGGCCAATCGGAGTGATCGACATTGGTGCCAGTGCCATGACCTTTGCGGCGCTGGTCAAGGGGGAGGTGATCTACTCCCGCTTGCAAAACTTCGGCGGCGATCAATACAGCCAGGCGCTCTCCTCCTTTTATGGCATGACGTTGGATGAAGCTGAGCAGGCTAAAACCAAAGGTACCTTGCCAGTTGACCATGAGCTGGATGTGCTGATGCCCCACATCAACTCGCTGCTGCAGCAAGTGCGGCGCAATATCCAGCTGTTTTGCAGTTCATCCGGTTATCGCGACATCGCAAAACTGGTGCTGACGGGGGGAGGCAGTCTACTGCCCGGTTTGTTGGTGCAGGTAAAAGAAGAGGTCAATTGCGAGGTGTTGCACCCGGATCTGTTCGCCCTGTTTGGCAAACCAAAAGGGGAGGCCGAACTGGTACATGGTGCTAAATATATGACGGCATTCGGGTTGGCTCTGAGGAGTTTTACACCATGTCAAATATAAACCTTCTCCCCTGGCGTGAAGCCCGAGCCCAGCGCCAAAAGAAACAGTTCGGGGCCTTGCTGGGGATTTTTGTGCTGGCCACGGTCGCGCTGGGATTTTTTGCCAACTGGCTGGTTGATCGCCAGATCGTCGCCCAGCAGCAGCGCAACCAGCGGCTGGTTCAGGAGATGACTATTCTGGATGCCCAGCTGGGGGAGATCCGTCTGCTCAAAGAGCGTCGCAAGGAGCTGATCGATCGGATGCAGCTCATCGAGCAGTTGCAGATGCGCCGCAATGTGCCCGTTCGCCTCTTTAATCAACTGCCTTCACTGGTGCCCAACGGGGTTTACCTCAACACACTTTCGATGCAGAACAATATTATTGATGTTAATGGCAAGACCGAAGCCTATGGTCGGGTGGCCAGCATGATGCGGCGGATTGATGGTTCCGGTTGGTTGGGTCAGGCAAAGATAAGCACTATTTTTGCGGCTGATGTTGCGCCAGTGTCATTGAGCCAGTTTTCCATGATGTTCCTGATCGCCAACAATGCTGCGGCTGCAGGGAATGTGGCCAAGGAGCAACAATGAACCTTCAGCAACTCAACGAGTTGGATATCAATGACATAGCAAGCTGGCCAAAATGGGCAAAAGGGGTCTTCATCTTTTTCTGCTGCGTGTTGACCGGCGGCGCCATCTACTACTACGTGATTGCCAACTCACTGACCAGTTTGACTCAGGAAGCGGGGAAAGAGACCGAACTGAAAGCCCAGTTTGAAAGCAAGGCGATGCTGGCTGCCAACCTGGGGGCATACAAGGCGCAAATGGTTCAGCTTGAGCAACTGGTCGATACCCAGCTCAAGCAGTTGCCCAATACCCATGAGGTCGCCGGGCTGCTGGACGATATCAGCTTTATTGCTACCGACAACGGCTTGAAATTGAACCGGATCAACTGGGAACCTGAGGTCAAGCACGAGTTTTCGACAGAGCTACCGATGCGTATCGAAGTCGTGGGCACTTACCATCAAATTGGCAAGTTCACCGCTGACATGGCCGCTTTGCCCCGTATCGTCATTCTTGACTCCTTCACTCTGGGTCAGAGCAAGGATGAAGGGGAGCTGATTTCGATGTCGATGTTGGCCAAGACCTACAAGTACAACGGTAAAACAGTGGAGCCGAAACAATGAGACGCATCTGCTGGTTGTTGCCTGCTCTCTTGCTGGCGGCCTGTGGTGGCCAGGAGGACATGGATAGCTATGTCGCCCAGACCAAAGCAAGGCCACCCATACCTATCGAGCCCTTGCCCGAACTGAAGCCTTTTGCCCCTATGCACTACCAGCAACGCGAGTTGCGCAGCCCCTTCATGGTTCCCCAACCTGAGGCGACGGTCGGAAGTACAAGCACTGCCAAGGCCCAGCCGGATTGTGCTCAGACCCTGATGGATCGTGAGAAAGAGGTGCTGGAAAATTATTCGCTGGCCAGTCTGTCGATGCATGGTTCTTTGGGTAAGGCGGGTCAGTTGTGGGCCTTGATCAGCACCCCGGATGGCAAATCGATGCGGGTCGGGCTCAACCAGTATATGGGGCTTGATCAGGGCCGGGTCATCAAGATCACTGACACTGCCGTGGATTTGCTGGAAACCATTCCGGACGGGAAGGGGTGCTGGGTAACAAGAGAAACCCAGTTGGCAATGGCCAATGTGCAAGAAAAACAATAATCAGGGACGAACAGCAATGAGAACAACAATAGAGAGTGTATCCAAAGTAGCTTTGCTGTTTTGCGCCAGCGCCCTCAGTCAGGCGTGGGCAGTGGCAACCCTGCAGGAGATCAAGGTCAATCCGCTGCTTGCTGATCAATTGCTGGTGGAGCTCAGTTTCAGTGAGCCGGTCACTGGCTTTACCGATCGTCTCTCTTATCAGCCCAATCAGCTGTTGTTGCACGTTCCCGGTGCGGTAGGGGCACTTAAAGTGAACCCGCTGCCGATCCAGCGCCTGGGGGTAGATAATATCAAGGTTGAGGGGAAGGGCGCAGGTCTGGATATCAAGATCGCACTCGATCAGCTTGCTCCCTATCAGGTGCAGCAACAGGGGAACAAATTACTGGTGTCATTGGGCGAGGGGGCCTCTTCCGGGCTCATCAATGGTGAGAGCGCGCTGATTGCACCCGCAACCTCGGCTACTCCTATGCCAGCGCCCTCTTCGATGGCGGCCACACCCTCTCCCTCGGCGCTGCTCAATCCTCAAGTCGTTGCCCGGTCTATGCCTGTTGCACCCGTGACAACGCCGGTAGCCACACAGCCTGCCAGCAAGCCGGTGCTTAACAACTATCAGAGCAGTGGGGGCGGTGCCTATTTCAACTCGGTTACCGGTGTGGATTTTCGTCGTGGCAAGGATGGTCAGGGGGAGTTTCTGGTCACGCTGGATAACAGCTCGGCCGCCGTCGATGTGAGCAGCCGAGGCCAGACCGTACTGGCCAAGTTTCATGGCACTCGGGTACCGGATGGCTTGCTTAATCTGATCAATGTGCAGGATTTCGCAACGCCGGTCTCTCAGGTTGAAGTCTCCCGGCAGGGCAGTGATACCCTGTTTGAACTGTCGATCAATGGTCAGTTTGATTACCGTTACGATCAGGCGGACAAGCTCTTCATTATCGAGGTAAAAAAGCGGACGACGGCCACGGCATCCAAGCAGTATCAGGGCAAACCCATCTCATTGAACTTTCAGGATATTCCAGTCCGTACCGTATTGCAGCTTATTGCCGATTTCAACAACCTTAACTTGGTAACCACAGATTCGGTATCAGGCAATATTACCCTGCGTCTGGATGGGGTGCCGTGGGAGCAGGCGCTCGACATTATTTTGAAGGTGCGGGGTCTGGATAAGCGGCTGGATAACAACATCTTGCTGGTAGCGCCTGCAGAAGAGATCGCAACACGCGAGAAGCAACAGCTGGAGAGCCGAAATCAGGTTGCCGATTTGGCTCCGCTCTATACCGAGTATCTGCAGATAAACTATGCCAAGGCCTCGGAAGTGGCTGCCCTGCTCTCTTCCGAAAGTACCAAGTTGCTGTCACCCCGTGGTGCGGTGAGCGTGGACGAGCGAACCAACGTGCTGGTGGTCAAGGATACCGCCGATGTCATCAGCAGCATCAAACGGATGCTCGATATCCTCGATATTCCGGTCAAGCAGGTGGTTATCGAGGCGAGGATGGTGACCATTGATGACGGTTTTGATGAAGCGCTCGGGGTGCGCTGGGGGGTGACCAAGAATGATGGTCATGGCAACAGTACGTCCGGTTCTATCGAGGGGAATGATGGCTCTGGTAATAACAATGGAGGCTCGGCGATCAACCCTCGGCCATCAGCTGACGATCGGTTGAACGTCAACCTGCCGGTGACCAATGCGGCCGGTACCCTGGCCTTCCAGGTAGCCCGTCTGGCCGATGGCACCTTGCTGGATCTCGAGTTGTCGGCGCTGGAAAAAGAGAGCAAAGCCGAGATTATCGCCAGTCCGCGGGTGACCACGGCGAACCAGAAACCGGCGCTGATCGAGCAGGGTACCGAGATCCCCTATGTGGAGTCCTCTTCCAGTGGTGCTACCTCGGTTACCTTCAAGAAGGCGGTATTGAGCCTGAAGGTGACCCCGCAGATCACCCCTGACAATCGGGTGATTCTCGACCTGACCGTGACCCAGGATACCAAGGGTGAAACGGTACCGACCGGTACCGGTGATGCGGTTTCCATCAACGCCCAGTCCATCACCACTCAGGTGTTGGTGAACAATGGCGAGACGCTGGTGCTGGGCGGCATCTATCAGCAGACCATCAAGAGCGATGTGACCAAGGTGCCGCTGCTGGGTGATATTCCCGGATTGGGGGCCTTGTTCCGCAAGACCACCAGCGAGAACAAAAAGCGGGAGTTGCTGATTTTCGTGACGCCCAAGATAGTCACCGACGCCTTCTGAATGCTTTACATGTGAGGGTAAAACACATATAACCTTACGCCCCAATGAGGCTGGGGCGTAAGGGCTGCGGTTGCCAGTCCCGATATCTATTGAGATAATCCCCCTCCTGATCCATCGCAAGATAAGGTTCATAGGTACCCCGATCCAGTATTCATCGGGGTCGTACAGTTTGTAATTACTAACGAAAAGACATGGCTGAGAAACGCAATATTTTCCTGATAGGTCCCATGGGTGCGGGCAAGAGCACCATAGGTAGACATCTGGCAGAACAACTGCATATGGAGTTTTTCGACTCAGATCATGAGATTGAGCGCCGCAGTGGTGCTGATATCGGCTGGGTGTTCGATGTTGAAGGCGAAGAAGGTTTCCGGATTCGCGAAGAAAAGGTGATCGGCGAATTGTCAGAGCAGCAGGGTATCGTGCTGGCGACGGGTGGCGGTGCCATCAAGAGTCGCGAAACCCGCAACAAGTTGTCTGCTCGTGGCATCGTGGTCTACCTCGAAACCACTATCGAAAAGCAGCTGGCGCGCACACAGCGAGACAAACGCCGCCCTCTGCTACAGACCGAAGAACCGGCACGCGAAGTGCTGGAACGTCTGGCACAAGAGCGCAATGCCCTGTATGAAGAGGTTGCCGACTTTGTTGTGCACACCGATGACCAGAGCGCAAAAATCGTTGCCAATCAAATTGTAAAGCTGATCGGTATGTAATCTAGAGGACGTCCATGGAACGGTTGAAGGTCGAACTGGGTGAACGCAGCTATCCCATCGAGATAGCTGCCGGGTTGTTGCAGCGCCCCGAGGCGCTGGTATCGACCATCAAGGGCAAGCGGGTGATGATAGTGACCAACACGGTCGTTGCTCCGCTTTATCTTGAACGGGTAACCGCTCTGCTGTCGGGTTTTCAGGTTGAACACCTGATCCTGCCTGACGGTGAGGCATACAAGAACCTGGCGACCTTTGAGCAGATCATGTCTGCTCTGCTTGAAACCAACCATGGGCGCGATACGACACTGATCGCTCTGGGGGGCGGCGTGATCGGGGATGTGGTGGGCTTTGCGGCAGCAAGCTATCAACGTGGCATTCCTTTTATCCAGATCCCGACCACCCTGCTCTCCCAGGTTGACTCCTCTGTTGGCGGTAAAACCGCTGTCAACCACCCCCTCGGCAAGAACATGATTGGGGCTTTTTATCAGCCCAAACAAGTTGTTATCGATACCGAATGTCTGAGTACCTTGCCCGCCCGCGAATTTGCCGCAGGGATGGCCGAGGTGATCAAGTACGGCATCATTTGGGATGCTGATTTCTTCAGCTGGCTGGAGCAGAACATGGTGCGTCTGCAACAGCTGGAACCTGCCGCGCTGGCCTACGCCATCAAACGCTGCTGCGAGATCAAAGCCGATGTGGTCGGTCAGGATGAGACCGAGCACGGCGTCCGTGCTCTGCTCAATCTGGGTCACACCTTTGGTCATGCCATCGAGGCCGAGCAGGGGTATGGCAACTGGCTGCACGGTGAAGCAGTATCCGCCGGCACCATGCTGGCAGCCTGGACTGCGCAGGCCCGTGGCGATATGAGCGAAGCGGACGTTGCGCGAGTGCGCGCCCTGCTGCTGGCCGCCAATCTGCCCATTCATGCGCCTGCCGAGATGGATTTCGCCGCCTTTATTCGCCATATGCGCCGTGACAAGAAGGTGCTGGAAGGCAAGCTGCGTCTGGTGTTGCCGGTTGGTATCGGCCATGCGCAGGTGGTCGGGGATGTGTCCGATGCCGAGTTGCTGGCGGTGATCGAGTCTGGTCGTGACGAATAAACTGCTAAAACTTCCTTCTCAGCGGCAGCTGGTTGACCGGCTGCTGCATCTGATTGAATTCAATCACCCTTTCATTTTTCTCTCCGGTAAACCCGGTTGTGGTCGCGGTACCCTGTGCGAATCCCTGCTCGGCGTGTTGCCGGATAAAGTGCGGGTGGTAAGCCTGATTGGTACGCCTGCCATGAAGATGGTGGATGTACGCCAGCTGTTGCTACCACAGGTGGTGGCGCGCCCGCTCTTCAATCCACAGGATGCGCTGGCGGAGAGCTTCTTTCGCATGCTGGAGGGGAGCAAGCCAGCCACCCTGTTGCTGCTGATAGAGCGGGCCGACCAGTTGCCAGCTGAATTGCTGGGAGAGTTGTGGGCGATCATACGTCATAACGATACCCTGGCGGCGCCCCATCAGCTGGCCATTATTGTCTCGGGCAGTGACGTCTGGTGTCGTACCCAACGACCGCAGCTCAAAGGGCGTGCCATGCCAGCCCTTGAGCTGGAAGTGCCGCCACTGAGCCCGCCCGAGCAGCGCATCTTCTTGTATGAAAAAGCCAAAGAGCTCAAGATCCCGGCGACCCTCTTGCCCAAGCCGCAAGTGGAGGAGATCCTGAAAACGGCGAACGGACATCCGTCCACCATCATGCAGTTACTGGAGGATATCATGACCGACAGAAGGCCCAAGAAGCGTCAGGCGGAGTTGCCTGTCAAGAAGATTGCCACCGCTATCGCGCTGGTTGCTGGCGGCCTGCTGGCGTTGAGCTACCTGCTGCCTGCGCTGTTTGACAATGAAAGCAAACCGGCGCTGCAGGATCCGGTGCAGAACACGGCATTGCCGATCCCGGTAGCGGGAGGCGATCCCCTCACCGCTGGCGGTTCGAATACCGATGCCGCTGCACAAGGCGCGCAAAACAGCGATGCAGCCAGCAATCCCAACGGGGTAGTGAAGGATTGGCAGCCGGAGGCGAAAGTGCTGCCCAAATCGGTGGAGAGCGAAACTGTGACCACCGAATCAACCAATTACGAAGGGCGTCGGGTGGTGATCTCTGACGAGGTCGTGCAAAAGCTGATGACCGAACCCAAGGTGAGCGGCGCTCTGCCTACTGACGTGGTGGACGAGCTGACCGGCAAGAACCCGAGTGGCACAGCCCCCAGTGGTGCAATCGCAACCACGGCGCCAGCCAGTACCTCCAAAGCACTGAATCCGGCGACAACCGCAACGCCTGCGGCCACCACCAAAACCGCCAGCAACGAGCCGGTTGCCGCGCCAGCACCCAAGGTGGCCCTGACTCCGGTCGCCACCTTGAACAAGAAGCCGCGCAACCACTACAGCGTTCAGCTGATGGGGGCGAGCAACACCAAGGCGGTGGATCAATTTGTCGCCGAGCATGGTCTGGCGGGCAAGGTATGGGTCTATCAGACCAAATTCCGTGGCAGCCCCTGGTACGTTGTGCTGCAAGGGGATTATGCCGGTCTGACCCAGGCCAAGAGTGCCATTCGCAAGCTTCCGCCAGCTTTGCTGAAAGGTCAGCCCTGGCCCAAGTCGTTTGCACAGGTACAAAAAGAGCTGAAGCAATAGCCTTGATACCGGATAAGGGGGTAGAATCGTCCCCCTTTTTGGGTCTTGCCTTCTTACACACCGGATTTCCATGAAAAAAACACGCGCTTTTTTAAAATGGGCCGGGGGAAAATACTCCCTGGTTGAAGAGATTGCCGAGCGCCTGCCGGCCGGGCGTGTGTTGCTGGAGCCCTTCGTCGGGGCTGGGTCAGTGTTTCTCAACACCGACTACGACGCGTATGTGCTCAACGACATCAATCCGGATCTGATCTGCCTGTACAACCACCTCAAGCTGACGCCGGACAGTTTCATTGCCGAGGCGCGCAAGCTGTTTGTGGCAGAGCACAACCACAAGGCGGCCTATTACCGGCTGCGTACCCAGTTCAATCAGACCGAGACCACCTTCGAGCGGGCACTCTTGTTCCTGTTTCTCAACCGTCACGGTTTCAACGGACTGTGCCGCTACAACAAGAAGGGCGGCTTCAACGTGCCGTTCGGCTCCTACAAGAAGCCCTATTTCCCGGAAAAAGAGCTGTGGGCCTTTGCCGAAAAGGCGCAGAAGGCGACCTTTATCTGCGAGAGCTACGCCGACGCCATCAAGCGTGCCGAAGAGGATTGGGTTATCTATTGTGATCCACCCTATGCGCCGCTCTCCACTACGGCGAGCTTCACCACCTATGCCTCCGGTGGGTTTACCCTGGATGATCAGGCGATCTTGGCGCGATTGGCCCGCCACACAGCCGCTCACAAAGGGGTGCCGGTGCTGATCAGCAACCACGATATCGAGCTGACTCGTGAGCTTTATCGCGGTGCCCGCCTCGACGAGATCCTGGTCAAGCGCACCATCAGCCGCAACGGCGGCACCCGCAACAAGGTGGCCGAGTTGTTGGCGCTCTATCCCCCCGGTATCGAGCCGGAGCAGGGCTACTATCCCAGCGACAGTGAACTACTGCCACTGACGTAACAGACCATGCGGCGCCCAGGGGCGCCGTTTTTTATGGGCGAGTCCGCGCCCGTGCCGATGCCCCAAAACCCAGGTTGCTGGGGGAGGGGAGGTGATTGCCCCATTTACCCCGCATTCGAGTCGTTTTCGCCCGCCTTTTACGTTAAAATTGCGCCGCTTTTTCTCCCTGGCTGCCAATGGATGATGCTGATGAAAGACTTTCTGATTGCCCCCTCGATCCTCTCTGCTGATTTTGCCCGTCTGGGTGACGATGTAGCCAATGTACTGGCTGCTGGTGCCGACGTGGTTCACTTCGACGTGATGGACAACCACTATGTCCCCAACCTGACCATTGGCCCCATGGTCTGTCAGGCGCTGCGTGACTACGGTATCGAGGCCCCCATCGACGTGCACCTGATGGTCAAGCCGGTGGATCGCATCATTCCTGATTTTGCCAAGGCCGGTGCTTCCCTCATCACCTTCCATCCGGAAGCGTCCGATCACGTTGATCGCTCTTTGGGCCTCATCAAGGAGATGGGCTGCCAGGCGGGTCTGGTGCTCAATCCGGCTACCTCGCTCTCCTGCCTCGAGTATGTGATGGACAAGCTGGATGTGATCCTGCTGATGTCGGTCAACCCGGGCTTCGGTGGCCAGAGCTTCATCCCCGGTACCCTCGACAAGCTGCGTCAGGTGCGTCGTCTGATCGACGAGAGCGGTCGCGATATCCGCCTCGAGATCGATGGCGGGGTGAAGGTCGACAACATTCGCGAGATCGCCGAAGCGGGCGCCGACATGTTTGTCGCCGGCTCTGCCATTTTCAGCCAGCCTGACTACAAGGCGGTGATCGACAAGATGCGTGCGGAGCTGGCTCATGTCACACGCTGAGCGCGCATTTGATTTGGTGCTGTTCGATCTGGACGGCACCCTGATTGACAGCGCCGCCCAGTTGGCGCTGGCGGTCAATCTGACTCTGGCAGACCTCGGTCTGGCGCAGGCCGATGAAGCGGTTATCCGTACCTGGGTCGGCAACGGAGCCGACAAGCTGATCCAGCGTGCGCTCGCCTATCGCGAGGCCGATCCCGAGCTGTTTGCCAAGGCCAGACCGATTTTTTTCCAGCACTACAACGCTTGCCTGCTGCAAGGGTTGGAGATGTATGACGGGGTGGCCCAGAGTCTGCGTCGCTTGCAAAGCCTGGGCTACAAGCAGGCGATCGTCACCAACAAGCCGAGCGATTTCGTGGCACCCATCCTCGATGCCCTTGGCATCAGCGATTGCTTCGAACTCTGGCTTGGCGGCAACTGCGTGCCGGTCAAGAAGCCGAGCCCGGAGCCCTTGCTGCACGCCTGCCAGGAGTTGGGGGTGAGCCCGGCTCGCACCCTGATGGTGGGCGACTCCGAAAATGACGTGCTGGCGGCCAAGGCGGCTGGCATGAAGGTGGTGGGTCTTACATACGGCTACAACTATGGCCGTCCCATCGCCGACTCCCATCCCGACTGGGTATTCGAGCAGTTTGCCCAGCTCGATGCACTTTTGGTCTAATAGCGCAACTGGGCTGGCTGAATAACAAGGATTAACACTCTCATGACTAAACCAATCGTATTGAGCGGAGCGCAACCCTCCGGTCAACTGACCATCGGCAACTACATGGGGGCCCTGCGTCAGTGGGTCAACATGCAGGATGAGTTCGACTGCCTCTACTGCATCGTCGACCTGCACGCCATCACCACTCGCCAAGACCCGGCTGCCCTGCGCAAGGCTTGTCTGGACGCGGCTGCCCTCTATCTGGCGGTCGGTATCGATCCCAAGAAGAGCACCGTTTTCATCCAGTCTCACGTGCCGCAGCACGCCGAGCTGGGCTGGATCCTCAACTGCTACACCCAGATGGGTGAGCTGTCGCGCATGACCCAGTTCAAGGACAAGTCCGCCCGTTTCGAGAACAACGTCAACGTCGGCCTGTTCGGTTATCCGGTGCTGATGGCCGCTGATATTCTGCTCTATCAGGCCAATCAGGTGCCGGTCGGCAACGACCAGAAGCAGCATCTGGAGCTGACCCGCGACATCTGCACACGTTTCAACAACCTCTATGGTGAGGTGTTCACCATGCCGGAGCCCTTCATTCCGACCGAAGGTGCGCGGGTGATGAGCCTGCAGGATCCGACCAAGAAGATGTCCAAGTCGGATGACAACGAGGCCAACTTCATCGGCCTGCTGGAAGATCCCAAGCAGATCGTCAAGAAGATCAAGCGTGCGGTGACCGATTCCGACGAGCCGGCGGTGGTGCGTTTCGACCCGGAAAACAAACCGGGTGTTTCCAACCTGCTGACCCTGATGTCCGGTGTGACTGGCCGCTCCATCCCCGAGCTGGAGCAGCATTTCGAAGGCAAGATGTACGGTCACCTCAAGACCGAAACCGCCGAAGCCGTGGTTGCGCTGCTGGAACCGATCCAGGCCCGTTTCCATGAGTTGCGTCAGGATGAGGCCCATCTGATCGCGATTCTGGCAGAAGGAGCACAAAAGGCGCGTGAAAGAGCTGAAAAAACCCTGACCAGCGTATATGATGTAGTCGGCTTCGTTCCTCGAGCCTGACATACTGGGAAGGTGTAGTAGAAGAGAGCTGGGTATTTGCCTGGCTTTCTTTATTTTCTGCTCGGCTATTTTGTTTAATTTCTTTATTTCAACCTGGGTAATATCCCCAAGAGAAAGCATGCCTGTTCAACCAACTATTTCTGCTGAAGAGCTGAGTGACAAAGGTCACTGGCTACGTAAATTTCGCAAGGCGAAAAACCTCAATACCCTGCAGTTGATGGTCTCCAATGCCATCGACAAGCACCATAAAACCCCTGCCGTTGCTGCCGCCATCTATCTGGCCGAGTGTCAGCGTGAACGGGAAATGGAACAGGGTCGTTATCTCGATCGTTAATTCTCTGCTGTTGGTTATCTCATGCTGTTGTTGATCGATAACTACGACTCTTTTACCTGGAACCTGGTGCAATATTTCGGCGCCCTGGGACAAGAGGTTGTGGTCAAGCGCAATGATGAACTGACGCTTGATACCATAGCGCAGCTCTCCCCCCGTTTTCTGGTGATCTCTCCCGGTCCCTGTACGCCCAATGAGGCGGGGATCTCTCTCGACGCTATCAGCCACTTTGCTGGCAAGCTGCCCATTCTCGGCGTCTGTCTCGGTCATCAGTCGCTGGCGCAGGCCTTCGGCGCCCGCGTAGTGCGTGCCCGTCAGGTAATGCACGGCAAAACCTCGCTCATCCGCCATCGCAATGAGGGGGTGTTCAAGGGGCTCAACAACCCGCTGAGGGTGACCCGTTACCACTCCTTGGTGGTGGAGCGCGACACGCTGCCCGACTGCTTCGACATCACCGCCTGGAGCGAGCATGCCGATGGCTCGTTTGACGAGATCATGGGGCTGCGCCACAAGACGCTCCCTGTCGAGGGTGTTCAGTTCCATCCGGAGAGCATTTTGAGCGAGCAGGGCCATCAGTTGCTGGCCAACTTTCTGGCGCGTTCATAAAAAGTTGTGATCGCCTTCTCAAGTTCGAGAGAAGGCAAAAAAAATTTCCCTGACACTTTATTCACCCCCTCTCCTGCCCAAATTATCTCTTGCCAAGCCCCCCTGAGTCGTTATGCAATGCGGTTGCCTAAAATCTCAAGAGCAATCGAACATTGTTCCTTATAGGCCGTCTTGTTACAGACTTTTTACTTTATTTCTGTGATAATCCCGTCACGTTTACACGGATTTAACTTTTGGGCGGTGGATTATTCTGTCGCCGAATCGAAGGAGAGCTATATGTCAGAGTTGTTGGCAGTGACACGTGAAGTGTTTGATGAAGTGATGGTTCCCAACTATGCGCCCGCCAAGATCATCCCGGTGCGTGGTGAAGGGTCACGTGTCTGGGATCAGGAAGGGCGCGAGTATGTCGACTTCGCCGGTGGCATCGCCGTCAACGGTTTGGGTCACTGTCATCCCAAGCTGGTCGAGGCCCTGAAAACCCAGGGCGAGAAGCTGTGGCATCTCTCCAACGTCATGACCAACGAGCCGGCCCTGCGTCTGGCCAGGAAGCTGGTTGCCGCCACCTTCGCGGACAAGGTCTACTTCTGCAACTCCGGCGCCGAAGCAAACGAAGCCGCTCTCAAGCTGGCTCGCCGCTACGCCATCGAGAAGTTTGGCGAGCAGAAGACCCAGATCATCGCCTTCAATCAGGGTTTCCACGGTCGTACCTTCTTTACCGTCAGCGTCGGTGGCCAGGCAGCCTACTCCGATGGCTTCGGTCCCAAGCCCGGTGACATTACCCACGTACCCTACAACGATCTGGCGGCGCTGGCCGAGGTGATCTCCGACAACACCTGCGCCGTGGTGATGGAGCCGCTGCAAGGGGAGGGGGGCATCATTCGTCCTACCGACGAGTTTGCCAAAGGGGTGCGCGAGCTGTGCGACAAACACAATGCCCTGCTGGTGTATGACGAAGTGCAGTCCGGCGTCGGCCGGACCGGTGATCTCTATGCCTATATGGGGCTGGGCGTCACGCCGGACATCCTCACCAGCGCCAAGGCGCTGGGTGGCGGTTTCCCTATTGGCGCCATGCTGACTACCAACGAAATCGCCTCTTACCTGAAAGTGGGCACTCACGGCTCTACCTACGGCGGCAACCCGCTGGCCTGTGCGGTGGCGGAAGCAGTGATCGACGTGATCAATACCCCGGAGGTGCTGGCTGGCATCAAGCAGCGCGAGCAGCTGTTCCGCGATGGCCTTGAAGCCATCAATGCCAAATACCACTGCTTTAGCGAGATCCGCGGCAAGGGTCTGCTGCTGGGCGCGGCCCTGAGCGATGCCTACAAGGGGCGCTCCCGCGACTTCCTGCTGGCCTCCATCGATCAGGGGCTGATGGCACTGGTGGCTGGTACCAACGTGGTTCGTTTTGCCCCTTCACTGGTGATCCCGGAAGCGGACATCAAGGAAGGGTTGGCCCGCTTCGAGAAGGCGGTTGCCCAGGTGGTTAACGCCTGATTCCAAATTGAGGTGGGGAGCTCTCCCGGCAGGAGCCGGGACCCCACCTGTCGTCAATGAAAGGGAGTTGTCATTTATGTTGGTTATCCGTCCCATCGAGCAAAAAGATTTTGCCGGGCTCAAGACCTGCGCCATCGAGTCCGGCACCGGCATGACCTCGTTGCCCGTCAACGATGAGCTGCTGCAGCGCAAGATTGACGCCTCTACCCAGACTTTTTCCGACAAGCCGGCCGGTAAGGGGGACTGCCTCTACTTCTTCGTGGCCGAGGATCTGGAGACCGGCGAGATGGTCGGCACCTGTGCCATCGATGCTGCGGTTGGCCTCTCCCAGCCGTTTTACAACTACCACATCGGCAAGGTGGTGCACTCTTCTCCCAAGCTTGGCATCTACAACGTCGTTGAAACCCTGACCCTCTCCAACGACTACACCGGCAACTCCGAGCTCTGCACCCTGTTCTTGCGCGAATGTGCCCGCGAGGGGCTCAACGGCCGCCTGCTATCCAAGCACCGCTTCCTGTTTATGGCCGAGCACCCTGAGCTGTTTGACGAGACCGTCTTCGCCGAGATGCGCGGCGTCTCCGATGCCAACGGCCACAGTCCCTTCTACGAGTGGCTGCAAACCCACTTCTTCTCGATGGATTTTCCCACCGTCGACTATCTGACCGGCATCGGCAAGAAGCGTTTTATCGCCGAACTGATGCCCAAGTACCCCATCTACGTCAATTTGCTGAGCAAAGAGGCGCGGGCCGTTATCGGCCAGACCCACGAGAAGACCCGCCCGGCCATCAAGATGCTGCAGGACGAGGGCTTCGTGAACCGTGGCTACGTCGATATTTTCGATGCGGGCCCCACCGTCGAGTGCGACGTGAAGAATATCCGCAGCGTGCGCCGCAGCAAGAAACTGCGGGTGCTGGTGGGCGAGCCCATCGGTGGCAAGACCCACCTTATCTGCAACAGCCGTTTCGAGCATTACCGCGCCTGCTACGGCAATATCCGGGTCGATCTCGACAAGCATGAAGCCATTATCCCGCCCAAGATGGCGGCGGCACTCAAGGTGCAGGATGGCGACATGGTGCGGGTGGTCGACCTCGACTGAGACAAACAGGACAAGCAAACCGATTATCAGACAGGCAGCCGAGGCTGCCTGTCAGCGACAGGGAGTGAATGGATGAGCCAGTTAGTGCAATTTATCGACGGTCAGTGGCTTGCCGGTGAAGGCAAGCCGTTCGAGTCAACCGATCCGGCCAAGAACAAGGTGATCTGGCAGGGGGCTGCCGCCAGCGCGGCGCAAGTGGATGCCGCCGTCAAGGCCGCCCGTGCCGCCTTTTACCATTGGGCGGATATGAGCCTTGAGGATCGTCTGGCCATAGTGCGCCGTTATGCCGACCTGCTCGGCGAGCAGAAAGAGGCGCTGGCCCTGACCATCGCCCGCGAAACCGGCAAACCGCTGTGGGAGACCCGCACCGAAGTGGCCGCCATGCAGGGCAAGATTGCCATCTCCATCCGTGCGCACGACGAGCGTACCGGCACCGTTGAAAATGCCATGCCGGGCGCCAAGGCGTTTGTCCGTCACAAGCCCCACGGTGTGGTGGCGGTGTTCGGCCCCTACAACTTCCCGGGTCATCTGCCCAACGGCCATATAGTCCCGGCGCTGATTGCGGGTAACGCCGTGGTGTTCAAACCCTCCGAGCTGACCCCCATGGTGGCCGAGGCCATGGTCAAGGTGTGGCAGCAGGCCGGATTGCCCAAGGGGGTGCTCAATCTGGTGCAAGGGGAGGTCGAGACTGGCAAGGCGCTGGCTGGCAACCCCGACATCGACGGCCTCTTCTTTACCGGCTCCTCCCGCACCGGTCATTTCCTCCATCAGCAGTTTGCCGGTCAGCCGGGCAAAATTCTGGCGCTGGAGATGGGCGGCAACAACCCGCTGATCGTGAAAGAGGTGAGCGACATCGACGGCGCCGTCCATGCCATCGTCCAGTCGGCGTTTATTACCTCTGGTCAGCGCTGCACCTGTTCCCGCCGTCTGTTTGTCGAGCGTGGCGAGCGGGGCGATGCCCTGGTCAAGCGACTGATCGAGGTGGTCGGCCAGATCAAGGTCGGCCTCTATGACGCCGCCGAACAGCCGTTCATGGGCTCGATGATTAGCGAGAAGGCTGCGATTGGCATGGTCGAGGCGCAAGCCAACCTGCAGCGCCTCGGTGGTGAGAGCCTGCTTACCCTCAAGCATCTGGAAGCGGGTACCGGCTTTGTCTCCCCGGGCATTATCGACGTGACCTCAGTCAGCGAGCTGCCGGATGAAGAGTACTTCGGCCCGCTGCTGCAGCTCATTCGCTATGACGATTTCGATGCTGCCATCGATCAGGGCAACGCCACCCGCTACGGTCTCTCGGCCGGTCTGCTGGGTGACAAGGAGGCGGACTGGAATCACTTTTTCAAGCGGATCCGCGCCGGTATCGTCAACTGGAACAAACCCATCACCGGCGCCTCCAGTGCCGCACCGTTTGGTGGTATCGGTGCTTCCGGTAACCACAGGGCGAGCGCCTACTACGCCGCTGACTACTGTGCCTATCCGGTTGCCTCCGTGGAAGACAGCAAGGCGGCTATGCCTGAGCAGCTCTCGCCGGGCCTCTTCTTCTAAACAGACAACTACAAGGGGCACCCATCGGGGCCCCGTTTCGTACCCGCAATCAAAGGAAAGAGAGATGCAAAAGGATATCGACACCCTGTTCAGCCATCTGTGGGACAACTACATCAAGGTGACCCCGAGCGCCCTCAAGGTGCACACCCTGCTGGGTGGCGGCGAGCCCATCGTCAACGATCACGTGGCGTTTCGTACCTACAACCTGCCCAAGCTGGGGCTGGAGAAGCTGGCGGCCCACTTTCTGGCGCTCGGTTACGAGCAGAAGGGCGAGTACGTTTTCAAGGCCAAGAAGCTCTACGCCAAGCACTTCGAGCATCAGGATCCGGACGCTCCCAAGGTGTTTATCAGTGAGCTGAAGGTGGAAGAGCTCTCTCCGGCTGCCCAGGCCATCATCCACAAGCTGGCGGATCAGGTGCCCGATCATCTGACCGATACCCCGGCATTTCTCTACACCGGCGCCCCCTGGCAGGTCTCCTATGCCGATTATCAGACTCTGCTGGCGGAGAGCGAGTACGCGGCATGGATGGCAGCATGGGGCTATCGTGCCAACCACTTCACGGTCAATATCAACAAGTTGAAGGATTTCGACACCATCCATCAGGTCAATGCGGCACTCAAGGCGGCGGGTTTTGTGCTCAACAGTGTGGGTGGCGAGGTGAAAGGGGACCCGCAGGTGATGCTGGAGCAATCCTCCACCATGGCGGACAAAGCAGAGGTGCCGTTCAGCGATGGGGTGCGTACTATCCCGAGCTGCTTCTACGAGTTTGCCCTGCGCTATCCGCAGGCTGATGGTGCGCTCTATCCGGGCTTTGTCGAGGCCTCGGCGGACAAGATCTTCGAATCGACGAATGCCATGTAACGGGAGCCACCCTGTTTCAGTCGCCACGCCTCCTTTGTGGAGGCGTTTTGTTTGGCGCAGACTGACGGTATCGGGTGTTGTCTGACGCCGTGTGAAGAGGAGATTTGGACGGCGCCCAACCGGTAAAGGTTTGTTGATAAAAATGTGAAATAGATCACTTGATACGTCACAGATTGACGCTGGCGGCGGAGCAAAAAGGAGTAGAATGGCGCTTTATTTTTGCGGGGCCAATCGATGCCTAACTATCACTTTTTCAAGCAGGCTCAGGCGCTTACCTATCTAGATGCCAATGCACCCAGCTATAGCGATGAGCGTCGTCAACTGGTCGAACAGGGATTTGCCGCCATCGCCGCCCCCACCTTTGCAGATACCCCGGCCGAAGCCCTTGAGCTGCTTCGTACTCATCAGGCACTACAGGATGAGGCCAACGCCAACGCCCTTTGTCTGACGGTTGCCACTATTCCGGCTGCGATCGCAACTCTGTCCGGGCACTGACGCTGCCGCTATGCTCACGTAAACAAAAAATGGTGCCACTGTGATGGCACCATTTTATTGGTTTGCCTGCTTGCCCCTGAGCCGTTTAGCGCGGGTGCAGGTCACCTTCGATAACCAGCACGGTATCCATCCCTGCCGCCTTGCCAGCCTCAAGCCCGATCCGGGTATCTTCAAACACCAGACAGTTGGCGGGATTGGCGCCGAGCAGTTTGGCCACCCGCAAGAAGGTGTCGGGATGCGGTTTGTGGTTGGTGACATCATCGGCGCTGACCACCACAGAGATATAGGCATCGAGCCCGGTGCTTTTGAGGATGGAGTCCGCCTGATTGCGCGGTGAGCCGGTGCCAATCCCCATCTTGACCTTGCCGTGATAGTGCCTGACCAGCTCCCACATCTTGGGAAAGACGCTGACCTTGTCGATATGTTCCATATAGAGGGCAATCTTGCGACGGGTAAAAGCCTCGACATCCACCGTCAGCCCCTGCTGCTCGGCCAGCATGGCGATGATCTTGCGGGTGGGAATGCCGCCGTACTGATAGAGCTGATCCCGCTCGAAGGGGATGCCGAATTCGGCGCAGGTAAGCTCCCAGGCATCCAGATGGAGGGGCATGGAATCTACCAAAGTGCCATCCATATCGAAAATCAGGGCATCGTAGTGATCAAACCCGTACTGCTCACGCTCGCTCATGGGGGCTCCTCGAATCAAATAGGGCAGGCTAGCAGAAACGGTCGGCGTTTTGTGGGATCGGCCTCATGGTTGGGCAGATTGTGGCCGCCGTTTTTTCTATCTCTTGCTGATTTGTGAGACAATAATCCGTTCATTGCCGGATACTTTGGCATATCAGATCTGCGAGTCCGCTTATGACCTCGAAAATGTCCCCCAAAACCATCTTCTCCAGTGTGGCGCTTGTGATCGCGCTCGGTTCACTGGAAAAGAGCATCGTCACTACCCCGCTGCCCATGATTGGCGCCGAGCTGCATGCCGGTGCCGCCCTCACCTGGGTGGTCACCGCCTACCTGCTGGCCGCCACCGCCGTGCTGCCCCTCTATGGCAAGCTGAGCGATCTCTTTGGTCGGGTGCGGATGCTCAATATCGGCATCGGCCTGTTTCTGGCGGGCTCGGTGGCCTGTGCTCTTTCCCAGGATCTGCAGACCCTGCTGGCAGCGCGGGTGCTGCAAGGGCTGGGGGGCGGCGGTCTGATTGCCCTCGCGTTTACCGTGATTGCCGACACCATTCCGCCGCGGGAGGTGGGCAAATATCAGGGCTACATTTCGGCGGTCTATGCGGTCTCCAGTATCGCTGGCCCCTTGCTCGGCGGCTACTTCACCGAGCAGCTCAGCTGGCGCTGGATCTTCTGGATCAATCTGCCGCTCGGGGCGCTGGCAGTCTTTCTCATCAACCGCAACCTCAAGCAGCTCAACGTGCGTCGCCACAGTCGCTTCGACTGGAAGGGGGCGGGTCTGCTGATTACCGTCACCACGCTCACCCTGTTGCTGCTCTCGCCGGAAGCGGCGCTGCCCGCCGTCTGGCTCTCGGCGGCACTGGGCGTTGCGTTGCTGCTGCTCATTCTTATTGAGCGGCGTGCCCACGACCCCATATTGCCTGCCCATCTGGCACGGCTGCCCGGTTATCTGGTGAGCGTGCTGCTGGTGATGCTCTCCCAGTTGCTGATGTTTGCCGTGCTGGTCTATCTGCCGTTGCAGATGCAGTGGCAGAAGGGGATGAGCGCCAGCGAGAGCGGCGCCATCATGGTCATCTTCATGATCTGCATCACTGCTGGCGCCTTTGTCGGCGGCAAGCTGATTGGCCGTACCGGCCACTACAAGAGTTTTGTCGCGGTGGGCTTTGGCCTCGCGGCAGTGGCGCTCTGGCAGATCCACTTCGATGCTTGGGTCAGACTGGCGCTCGGGTTTGCCGGTATCGGTCTGGGTCTGGTGCTGCCCGCCCTCTCGGTAGTAGTGCAAAATGCACTGCCGCGGCAGGATCGCGGCATCGGCATGTCGCTGTTCAACTTTGGGCGGGAGCTCGGCGGTGCCGTCGGCGTGGCCATCTGCTCCATGCTGTTTCACTTCCGCCTGCCAGCCGGCAGCGATGGCGATCTGAGCCGACTTGCCCCCGATCTGCTGGCCCCGGGCTTCAGCGCGACCTATATCGGCATGGCTCTGATCGCCACGCTAGCGCTGCTCATCACCCTGCTGGCGTTGAAACGCCACGAGCTGGCCTCCATCAGCGCCTGATTTGACCTGCGCCGACATTGGCTCACCATAGATAGCATCAGGGCTCCCCGCGGGGAGCCCTGATTGTTATTTGGCGAACAGAGTGGCTGCTGCCATCAAGCCATGCGCGAGTTACTCCTGCGCCGGACTCTCCTTGCCCGCCAGCTGGCTCAGCCAAGCGAAGCGGCGGTTGGCCTCCTGCTCTGCCTCTTGATAGAGCTGGCTGGCCACTTCCGGTAGCTGGCGCTCCAGCCGCTGGAAGCGGGGCTCGTGGCGCAAGGTCTCGGCCAGCGAGGCATTGGGTGCCCGCGAGTCGAGTGCCAGCGGCAACTTGCCCTCGTCAGCGCGGCGCGGATCGAAGCGGTAGAGGGGCCAGAAGCCGGTTGCGGTCAGCTGCTTCATCTGCTCATGGCTCTCGGCCATGTCGTAGCCATGCTCCTCGCAGGGGCTGTAGGCGATGATGAGAGAGGGGCCCGGGTAGGCTTCCGCCTCCAGAATTGCTTTCACAGTCTGGTTCATCTGGGCGCCGAGGGAGATCTGCGCCACATAGACGTGGCCATACATCATCACGCTGGCCCCGAGATCCTTGCGCGCCTTGCGTTTGCCCTGCTCGCCAAACTTGGTGATGGCACCGAGTGGCGTCGCCTTCGACTGCTGGCCGCCGGTGTTGGAGTAGCACTGGGTGTCGAGCACCAGCACATTGATGTTCTCCCCCAGACTCAGCACATGGTCGAGTCCGCCAAAGCCGATGTCGTAGGCCCAGCCATCGCCGCCGATGAGCCAGACCGATTTTTCCACCAGATAGTCTGCATCGCGAGCCAGCTCTTGTGCTGCCGGGGTCTGGCTCCCCTGCAGCAGCGCTCGCAACTGCTGGATATGGGCCCGCTGCTCGGAAATCGGCAGAGTGGCATCGCCGAGCGCCTCGCGCAGCGCTGCCGGAATGGTGTCGCCCAGGCTCGCCAGCAGACGGCGCACCCGCTCCCTGTGCTGATCGACGGTAAGACGGAAGCCCAGTCCGAACTCGGCGTTGTCTTCAAACAGCGAGTTGGCCCAGGCCGGCCCGCGCCCCTCGGCGTTGGTGGTGTAGGGGGTGGTAGGCAGGTTGCCGCCATAAATGGACGAGCAGCCGGTGGCGTTGGCAATCAGCAGTCGATCGCCATAGAGCTGGGTCAGCAACTTGATATAGGGAGTCTCGCCACAGCCGGAGCAGGCGCCCGAGTATTCAAACAGCGGCGAGATGAGCTGGGAGGTGCGGATGTCGATGCGCTCCAGCTGCTCGGCGCTGCGCTCTGGCAGGTCGAGGAAGAAGTCGTAGTTGGCCTTCTGCTCGTCGAGGTGATCGAGGCGCGAAGCCATATTGATCGCCTTGCGATCCGGGTTGCTGCGATCCTTGGCCGGGCACACCTCGACGCAGAGATTGCAGCCGGTGCAATCCTCCGGCGCCACCTGCAGCACGTACTGCTGGCCGCGCATGTCACGGGATTTCACATCCAGCGCATCCAGGGTAGCGGGAGCAGCGGCCAGTGCATCCGGTTCCACCACCTTGGCGCGAATGGCCGAGTGGGGACAGGCGGCGACGCAGTAGTTGCACTGGGTACAGAGCTCCGCCTCCCAGATGGGGATCTCCTTGGCGATATTGCGCTTCTCCCAGCGGGTGGTGCCGACCGGCCAGGTGCCATCCGGCGGGAAGGCGGAGACCGGCAGGCTGTCACCCAGCCCTGCCAGCATGGCGGCGGTGACGGTCTGGACAAAGCTGGGGGCCTTGGCCGAAACCACCGGCGGGCGGGGGCGGCTGGCGGGATCCAGCTCACCCAGCGGCGCCCGGGTCAGGGCGGCGCAGGTTGCCTCCAGTGCCTGCCAGTTGCGTTCGACCAGTGTCTGCCCCTTGCTGCCATAGCTGGTGGCGATGGCCTGCTTCAGCAGGCTGGTCGCCTCTGCGGGGGGAATGATGGCGCTGAGCTGGAAGAAGGCCATCTGCATCACGGTATTGATGCGGTTACCGAGCTGGCAGTCGCGGGCAATTTTGGCGGCGTTGATGATGTAGAAGCGCGCCTCTTTCTCGCGCAGGGCATGCTGTACCTCGCTGGGGAGGCGCTGCCAGATATCCGCTTCGCTGTAGGGGGTGTTGAGCAGGAATATGCCGCCCGCTTTCAAGCGTTCCGCCATCCGGTACTTGTCGACAAACTGCCACTGATGGCAGCCGATAAAGTCCGCCTCTTCCACCAGATAGGCCGACTGCAGCGGCCGCTCGCCCACCCGCAGGTGAGAGACGGTGAGGCCGCCCGCCTTCTTGGAGTCGTAGACGAAATAGCCCTGCGGATAGAGGTCGGTGTGGTTGCCTAGGATCTTGATGCTGTTCTTGGCCGCCGAGACGGTGCCATCGCTGCCAAGACCGTAGAAGAGCGCCTCCAGCTTGTGTTGCTGGTTGTGGATGGGGCTTTGCGAATTGAGCGCTGCCAGCGGTAGCGAGAGACCTGTGATGTCATCGAAGATGCCGACGGTAAAGCGCGGGCGCGGGTTCTCCTGTGCCAGCTCGGCAAACACCGCCAGTGCGCAGGCGGGGCCGAACTCTTTGGAGGAGAGGCCATAGCGACCGCCGATAACCCGTGGCAGGCTTGCCCGCTCGCCCCGGCTGACCGCTTCGGCCAGCGCCGTCATCACGTCGAGATAGAGGGGCTCGGCCTGTGCGCCCGGCTCCTTGGTGCGATCCAGCACGGCGATGGAGCGGGCACTCTCGGGAATCGCGGCCAACAGGTGCCCGGCCGAGAAGGGCCGGAACAGCCGCACCTTCACCAGACCTACCTTCTCCCCTTGGGCCAGCAGGCGCTCGATCACCTCTTCACAGGTGCCGATGGCTGAGCCCATCAGCACCACAATCCGCTCCGCCTGCGGGTGGCCGACATATTCAAATGGCCGGTAGTGGCGGCCGGTCTGCTCGCCAAAAGCTTGCATCGCATCGTTCACATGGCCATAGGCGGCGTCATACCAGGGGTTGCTCGCCTCCCTGCACTGGAAGTAGGTGTCCGGGTTGGCGGCGGTGCCGCGAATGACCGGTTTGTCGGGGGTGAGCGCCCGGTCACGATGAGCACGGATGGCATCTGCGGGCAGCAGGGCACGCAGAGTGTCGTCAGCGAGCGGCGCTATCTTGGCGATCTCGTGAGAGGTACGAAAGCCGTCGAAGAAGTGGATAAAGGGGAGGCGGCTGTTGAGGCTCGCTATCTGGGAGATCAGGGCAAAGTCCTGCGCCTCCTGCACATTGCTGGCACAGAGCATGGCGCAGCCGGTCTGGCGCACCGCCATCACGTCCGAGTGATCGCCAAAGATCGATAGCGCATGGGTCGCTACGGTGCGCGCCGCCACATGCAGCACAAAGGGGATAAGCTGACCCGCCAGCTTGTAGAGGTTGGGGATCATCAGCAGCAACCCCTGCGACGAGGTAAACGAGGTCGCCAGCGCGCCGGTCTGCAGGGCGCCGTGGACGGCGGCGATGGCGCCCCCTTCCGATTGCATCTCGACAACCCGGGGGACATCCCCCCAGAGGTTCTTGCCCCGCTCGCTCGACCAGGCCGACGACTGCTCAGCCATTGCCGAGCTGGGGGTGATGGGGTAGATGGCGATGACTTCGCTGGTGCGGTACGCCACCGAGGCGACTGCGTTATTCCCGTCTGTGGTGATCATCTGTTTTCCACTTTGCTATGCCAGTTTGAAGGCCGATAGTTGCATCGGCAATGGATAGGTCGCAGGCATAGTAAGAGGGGCAATGAGAGCGTATCAAACGGGATAAATAATCAATTAATAAGTCAGTAATAGTGGTTAATTTAATCCCGTTACGTGGGGACGTGATTTTCTGCTAGTAGCCGGTGGGGTGGCTGACGGGCCATTGACATGGCCCGTCAGCACGGGGTTAACCCCGCTCCACTTGCAGCCAGATGGCGCACTGATAAGGGGCGAAGAGCGGCAGTGGTTCGCTTGGGTAATTGGCCAGCAGCAACCGCATCTCGTCTGTCACCTTGTCGAAGTGGGGCATCGGCAAGGGGTTCGCCGTGAGATTGGCGAGCAGCAGCAGGGTGTGCCGATCTCCGCTTGCCGGATCCTGCCAGTGGCGGTGATAGCTGATGCGCTCGGGATCATCCCCATCCAGCAGCTCGAAATTGCCGTAGCAAATGACCGGGTGAGCCTTGCGCAGGGCGATGAGCTGGCGATAGCAGCGAAACGGGGAGTCGGGACGGGCCAGCTGCTCGGCGGCATTTATCTCGACGTGATTGGCGTTGAGGGCAATCCAGGGCGTGGCCGTACTGAATCCGGCGTAGGGGCCGGCGTCCCACTGCATCGGGGTGCGGGCGTTGTCGCGGCCAATGGCATCGAGCCGCCGACTCAGCTCGGCAGGATCCAGCCCTGACTGGCTGGCGCGGTAGTTGATGGCCTCCACATCGCGCAGCTCGCCCGGCTGCCAGTGGCGGTTGGTCATGGCGAGCTCCTCCCCCTGATAGATGAAGGGAGTGCCCTGCATCATGTGCAGCACCATGGCCCACAGCTTGGCGCTGGTTTCACGCCACTTTGGCCTGTCATCGCCAAAGCGGGAGACGGCGCGAGGCAGGTCGTGGTTGCCGAGAAACAGGCTATTCCAGCCACGTCCGTGCAGCCCTTGCTGGTGGCGGGCCATGGCTCGCTTGAAGGCGAGGGGATCAAAGCGGGATGACCACTTGTCACTGCCGAGCTCCAGATGCTCGAAGTTGAACACCATGCTGAACTCGCTGCCATCTATGCTGGAGTAGTGCTGCATATGGGCGAGATCGGCTCCCCAGGTCTCCCCCACCGTGATGATCCCCTTGCCGCCGAAGCTCGCGGCATTGAGCTCGCGGATATAGTCGTGCAGGCGCGGGCCATTGCTCATGGCCAGCCGGTCCCACTCCTTGCTCACCATGTCGATCACATCGAAGCGAAATCCCTTGATCCCTTTGCCCAGCCAGAAGTTGATCACCGCCGCCATTTCGGCTCGCACCGCCGGGTTGTCCCAGTCCAGATCGGCCTGACTGGGATCGAAGTTGTGCAGGTAGTAGCGATCAAGCGCTGGCACATACTGCCAGCCGCTGCCGCCAAAAATTGAGGTAATGGGGTGAGCATCGACAAAGGCTTGATCCCGGAAGACGTAATAACCCTGATAACGGGGATCCCCGGCCAGTGCCTGCACAAACCACTCATGCTCGGTGGAGGTGTGGTTGGCGACGATATCCATCATGATGCCGATGCCGTGAGCGGCCGCTTCGGCGATCAGCTGCTCCATCTCGGCCTGGGTGCCGAAGGCGGGGTCGATGGCGCGGTAGTCCGCCACGTCATAGCCGTTGTCCCGTTTGGGGGAGCGATAGATGGGGGTGAGCCAGAGCATATCGACCCCGAGGGTGGCCAGATAACCGAGGCGCTGACGGATGCCGTTGATGTCGCCCATGCCGTCGCCATCGCTGTCCTGAAAACTCATGGGGTAGATCTGGTAGATGACGCAGCTATCGAGGTCGATATCGGGCGTGTGAAGGGAGTGCGTATTCATCAGCGTGGCCGGTTGGGGGAAGAGATTTTCTATCTTACCGAGATGAGCGGGCAGTCAACAGGGCAGGGGAAACCTTGAAAAGGGTTCCATAGTTGGCTGATTGCCAAAAGTGCGGGAAGGGTCACAAAGGTGCCATCCCGGGCCACGGAAGTGGTCGGGATGGCACGACACTCAGCGATGATGCTGTGTAAGGAAGGGGGCTATTGGGCCGCCTTGGCCTGCTCGCTGCGCTGCGCCTGCTGGTGTTCCGCTTGTGCCTCCAGCTCCTTGCCGAGGAAGTAGTTCAGGAAGGTGCGGATCACCGCGATGATGGCGAGGCGGATCAGCTCCTCCTTGCTTGGTGCGACCGTGGTGGCCAGGATGTCGGCGGCGAGCTGGAACTCCAGCGCCAGAATGAGCCAGCTGCCAAAACAGAGGCGAATGCGCGGAAAGCCGGGCTGGTGATCCCGCACTCTTGCCGCCAGCCAGAGGGTCTTGCCAAGCCCTATCACCACACAGGCGATGGAGATGATCTCCAGCAGCAGCTGGAACAGCTCGACCCCGTGCATCATCCCCTCTTTCAGGCTCGCTATCTCAAACACTCGGGTCACCTCCCTGATTCAAAAGAGGACACTATTAACACATCGCTCGGCAAAGGCCAAATCCGGCTCAGGCAATCATTTTGAATTCAATCACATAGAGCGGCGGCAGATCGGGGTAGATCTCGCGGATCACCTGTTTGAGCTCGGGGAGGGTCATGTTCTCCTGGCGGGAGTGTTCGTCATTGAGCTCATCGAAGGCTACAGCATTGACGGAGAGCACCTCTATGGTGCCGAAGGGCTGGTGTTCCGGGTTGGTGAACAGCGCCAGCCGCTGGCCGGGCCGCCAGTTGGCCTCGCTCTCGTCGCGGATGGTGATGGTCTTGCGGCCCGCCTGAATGTCGGCAACGAAGCGGCTGAAGAAGGTGAATTCGGGATAGGAATGAGCAGACATGGTGACTCCTGACTGGGTGAATTGAAATGAGGTGAATGGAAATCAAAGATCGAGATAGGCGCGCAGCCTGGCCAGATCGGCGATAACGGGGCCATCGCTGCCGTCGGCAACTATGCCCTGTTCGACCAGCTCCTTGAGGGCGCGGCGGTAAACCCGCTCTGTGGTGCCGAAGCGCGCCGCCTCGTGGGCCCGCTTGCGCGATCCCAGCATCGGAGTGCGCTGGCGCTCACGCCACAGCTCATAGGCGATGTTGTAGGCGATGGGGTGGAGCAGGCGGCTGGTGGTGATCTCCAGGGTATCGAGATAGTCGCTGGCAAGTGCGGCGGCGAAAAAGAGGGTCAACTCGGGTTCTGCCAGCAGGCGCTGGGCCAGCTTGTGGGCGCAGATGACTCGGGCATCCAGCTCGGTCTCGGCCACTACGTTCCACTGTACCGGGGTTGCGCTGAAGAACTCCATCTCGCCGAAGATTTGGCAGTGGCACTCAATTTCGCCAAGCTGGAAGCGGCGGCCAGAGTGTACCGTGCTGTTGAGGGATACCCGGCCATGTTCGACCAGATAGAGCTGCTCGCTCTGCTCCCCCTGCCGCATGATCAATTCGCCCGGCAGGTAACGGCGCAGAAACAGGGTGCAGGCGTCGAGCGCCGCGGCAAAGCGGGGTTCAAGCTGCTGGAGTTCGGCGTGAAAACGGCCGAGGGGGTAGGGCTGTTGCTGCATGACTTGCCTGTCGCACCGGATGACGAGGGCCATGAGGCTAGCAAGAGTGCGGGCCGGATACCAGCCCGCACGGTAGCGGATGTGCCGCAGTTAACGGTTTGCGCTTTATTGCACCAGAGCGTGGAGGGCGGCCGCGATGGCTTGCTGCTCACCGGCCATCATCGCCTGTTCGGCGCTGGCGTAATCCGCCACCCCTTGTTGCACATCCTGCTCGAACAGCACTACGTTGCAGAGCACGGCTGCAACCCGCACCTTGCGCAGGCGACCCACGGTCAGCAGGGCTGCGGTCTCCATGTCAGCGCCGAGCACGCCACGGGCATGCCAGTAGCGGCACACCTCCTGCTCATCATCTCGATAGAAGCTGTCGTGGGAGCGTACCAGCCCGTGCCAATGAGGCTGGCTGCCGGTTGCCACCTGATTGAGCAGGGCCGCTTGCAGCCAGATATCGGCGCAGGCGGGGTACTCGGCGGGCAGATAGGCCTGCGAGGCCCCCTCATTGCGTACCGCCCCTTCCACCACGATAAGGTCGCCAAGACCGATGTCGTGTTGCAGGGCACCGGCGGAGCCGACCCGAATAAGCGAGTGGGCACCGGCTTGCACCAGCTCCTCCAGCGCTATGATGGCTGAGGCGCCGCCGATGCCGGTGCTGCAGACCGTGATGGGCAGCCCCTGATAGCGGCCGTTGATGAGGCGAAATTCCCGGTTTTGCCCCAGCACTTCACACTGTTCGAGCTGGCTGGCGATGCGATCGACCCGGGCCGGGTCGCCGCACAGTACCACCCGCTCGGCAATCTGGTCGGGGTGGCACTGCAGATGGGGTAACAGACTCATAGCTTACAGACCTTGTGGCTGGCGCTTGGCGGCAATCACCCAGAGGCGGGTGCCGTTGGCGGCGATGAACAGCAGGATCAGGTACTCCAGCGACATGGCGTAGACGCCCTGCGCGGCATAGACACCGATGCTGATGATGTTGATGACGACCCAGAGGATCCAGTTCTCCACGTATTTGCGGGTCATCAGGATCTGAGCGACCACCGAGAGCACCGTCATGCTGGCATCCCAGAACGGGAAGGCATCGGGTGAAGGCTCGGGGGTAGCAAGGTTGGCACCAAACAGGTTGAGCAGGGAGACCGAGGTGCGCGCCAGGGTGGCGAAGACCGGGTCGATATAGCGGGTCAGCAGAGCGATGGCCAGCACGCTCACGGCGGCGGTCACCATCAGTTTGGATTTGCTGAGCCAGCGGATCTGCAGGGTATCCCCCTGATCGTTGGCCGGGCGGGTCCAGGCGTACCAGCCGTAGACGTTGGCGCAGAAGAAGAACAGCTGCAGCATCAACAGTCCGTAGAGCTGGATCTGGAAGAAGATGATGGCAAACAGGCTGACGTTGATCAGGCCAAACAGGTAGTTGATGGTTTTCTCCTGACTGGCGAACCAGATACAGGCCAGCCCGAACAGGGTACCGATGGCTTCAATCCATGACATGGCATAGCCGCCACCCAGCGGTATGGTCACTAGCGTGTTATTGATGCTGAACAGCTCGAATATGCTCATTTTCTGATCCTTGGACATGAGGGTTAGTATGCGAGGGCGCCATTCTAAGGGGTGAGGGGGAGGAGGGGCAGGACTTTTGTCCGCCCCGTACTTGGCCCATATCAAAGAAATCGCCGCTGCTGCCCGGTTATTCCAGCAGTGATGGGTTATGGGGTCCCGATGGGCCGGACTTTATTGATATGTAGCAAGATGATAGCGCCATGGCTGTGGTCTGATAGAGTCCACTCTCCGGGAGGAGAATCACGTGATAAAAGGAGGTTGCATTGAATTCCGAGCTTGTCTGGGTGCTCTGTCTGCTGGCTGGCGCCATCTATCTCTTTATGACCAACAAGGTGCGCATGGACGTGGTCGCTCTGTTGATCATTATCCTCTTTGTGCTGAGCGGCACCCTCACCCTGCCGGAGGCGCTGGCGGGTTTTAGCGATCCCAACGTCATTCTGATTGCCGCCCTGTTTGTGGTGGGTGAGGGGCTGGTGCGCACCGGCATCGCCTATCAGGTGGGGGATGCATTGGTGAAGGTGGCGGGTAGCAGCGAGACCAAGCTGCTGGTGCTGCTGATGGTGGCGGTGGCAAGTCTTGGGGCTGTGATGAGCAGTACCGGGGTGGTGGCCATCTTTATTCCGGTGGTGCTGAGCGTGGCGAACCGGATGGGGATCCCGGCCGGTCGCCTGATGATGCCCCTCGGTTTTGCCGGGCTGATCAGCGGCATGATGACGCTGGTGGCCACGCCCCCCAACATGGTGGTCAACAGCGAGCTGATGCGTCACGGCATTCACGGTTTCGGGTTCTTCGATTTCACCCCCATGGGCGTGCTGATCCTGGGGCTGGGCATCCTCTACATGCTGCTGGTGCGCGGCTCCTTGGTGGGCGAGGGAGAAGAGGGCAAGGGCAAGCCGACCGGGCGCCGCACCCTGCGCGATCTGATCCGAGACTATCGCCTTACCGGTCGGGCCCGTCGTCTGGCGCTGCGCCCGGACTCCCCGCTGATTGGTCACACCCTGGACGAGCTGCAACTGCGTGCCCGTTATGGTGCCCACGTCATCGGGGTGGAGCGCTGGCGCAAGTTTCGCCGGGTGATGGTGCCGGTGTCGGGGATCAGTGAATTTCAGGCCAAGGATGTGCTGCTGATCGACATGTCAGACCCCGAGGTGGATGTGCGGGCGTTTTGCACCGAGGCGCGGCTCGAACCCATGATCCTGCGCGGGGAGTACTTCTCCGATCAGGCGCGGGAGGTGGGGATGGCCGAGGTGTCGCTGATCCCTGAGTCCAAGCTGCTGGGTAAAAGCGTGCGTGAGGTGACCTTCCGCTCCAGCTATGGTCTGAGCGTGGTGGGGCTGCGCCGCGACGGTGAGGCACTGGCAGGCAAGCTGGTGGACGAGCCGCTGCAGATGGGGGATACACTGCTGGTGGTAGGAAACTGGAGCCACATCAGACAGTTGCAGACCCATAGCCGCGACTTTCTGCTGATGGGGTTGCCCGCAGAAGTGGACGAGATGGCCCCCGCCCGCAGCCAGGCGATCCATGCCCTCTTCTGTCTTGGAGTGATGATCCTGCTGATGGTGACCGATCCGGTGCCCAACGTGATTGCCGCGCTGATCGCCTGTCTGCTGATGGGCAAGTTTCGCTGCATCGATATGGAGAGTGCCTACAAGTCGATCCACTGGCCGACCCTGATCCTCATCGTCGGCATGCTCCCCTTTGCGCTGGCGCTGCAAAAAACCGGCGGGGTGGATCTGATCGTCGGTGGTCTGATCAATGCGGTAGGGGAGATGGGGCCGCGGGTCATGCTGGCCAGCCTGTTTGCCCTCTGCGCGGTGATCGGGCTCTTTATCTCCAACACCGCGACTGCTGTGCTGATGGCACCCATTGCGCTGGGCACGGCCCAGCAGATGGGGGTATCGCCCTATCCGTTTGCCATGACCATTGCCATCGCCGCCTCGGCTGCCTTTATGACGCCGGTCTCGTCACCGGTCAATACCCTGGTGCTGGGGCCGGGCAACTACAAGTTTGCCGATTTTATCCGTATCGGGGTGCCATTCACCCTGTTGGTGATGGCGGTCAGCGTGGTAGCGATCCCCTGGTTCTTCCCGTTCTGATCACCGGGATGATGAATGTGTGCACCAGCGGCCTGCGGGCCGCTTTTTTATGGCCGGGAGACAAGAGTGGCAAGGCGTGCTCGGAATCAGTGAAGAGTGATGTGGACGGGAATTAACGTGGAGCTGGGTTAATAGAGGAGCGAGAGAAAAACTGGGGAGAGGCAAATTTCAGATACAAAAAAACCAGCGTGAGCTGGTCTGTTTGGTACTGCTATTAATGGTGCGGAAGGAGAGACTCGAACTCTCACGCCTAGGGCGCCAGAACCTAAATCTGGTGCGTCTACCAATTTCGCCACTTCCGCAATAT